>NZ_JBEPPD010000006.1:0-238587 GCF_040547165.1 Pedobacter sp. UYP30
GAAGGATCTGGAAAACAACGGATATATCGACCTGTATTTTGGAGATCAAAGCCATTTCGGGCTCACGCCAAACGTGCCTTATGCATGGCAGACAAAAGAAAGCCCCATATTATTGCCTGCCTCTAAAGGCAGGTATCTGAATGTGGTCGGAATGATGACCCGTAAGAACAAGTTTTATTTTGAGGTACTTGAGACGACCTTCGATGCTGACAGGGCCATCTGTTTTATGGATCGTTTTGTAGAACAGACCGTTAAAAGAACAGTTGTGGTCCTTGATAACTCCCCGATACATAGATCAAAGAAATTCATGGCCAAAATCGAACAATGGAGGGAGAAAGATGTACTGATCTATTTTTTGCCTACGTACTCTCCCGAACTAAACCTCATAGAAATACTATGGAGAAGGATAAAATATCAATGGCTGGATTTCGATGCCTATAAGTCATTCCACGACCTAAAGGAAAGCTTGAACCGTATACTCAATAGTTTTGGAACAAAATACGACATTAAATTTTAGACACTACTTAAATAAAGGACTAAACAAAATAAAAATAAATAAATGAAAATATTTTTATCCGCCATTACATCAACGTTCTGCTTTTTTATAGGACTGATGGCTATTGCTTGGGCAACTTCAATGGTATTTCAACTGCTCCCAAATTGGGCAGCAATCGTCTTATTTATTGTTTTTACATTAAGTAGTATTGTTGGGGTAACAAAGTTATGTCTGTTTAACATTCCTTTTTTATGGTTTAAAACTAGAGTATGGCTCCCATCTTTAGTTTCTGGAGCATCTGTGATATTATTTTCGATATTTAATCTTTGGAATTACAACGAATTAAATACTTTTTACTTCCCAAACTGGGCATTTATCGTTCTATATTCTGCAATAGCAATTAGCACAATATCTTCATTATTGAATACGCCTAAAGCCATTTTGTTAATGAGAAAAGTAGACTACGAAACAATCAGAAATAAAATATTAAGAAACGAAAATCCGTAATAAACAGCCCATGGATAAAGAAAAGTGTCTATACATCAATATTTTAGCACATCATTCATTATTTTGGTAATCAGCAAACAATTTTTGTTTTTCGGGATAAAATAGAGAAGGTCATATTCGTTTCTCCGTAAAAAAATGGCAAGACTTAATCAATCATTCGGGATTGATATTCTTGACTCAAACGCAAATGACACAGAAGTTGAAAATTATTATCCGGAAAACCATATCCCTTCAAACGAAGAATGACAATCAACTTAAAATCATCCAAACTTACAAAATTTACAAGTTTTGATGATCTAGATCATATCTTTACCTCTCCGACTGGCGATATTGAATATTATCAAGTAGCGGGGCAAATGACAAGTGAAAGTACGGTAGAAACTGAATTTGGTGCATTAGAAAAAACCAAGGACAACTATCCGAAATATTTACTCACAACAGATTCGTTTACCCGAAACCGAAGCGGGGTAAAACACCTGAACGTTTTTAATTGGTTACTAGATGCAAATGAAAAATAATGATACAGACTTGAACCCACCGAAGATGTGAAAAATGTTTACAACAAAATAATCACACTTCCACGCTAAAAAATAAGTGCAGAATGAACAAACCTTTACATCAATTTTTTACAGAAGACCACCAGCGCATTGATCAGTTGTTGGATAAGGCTACCGCGAACCCAGATCAAATCGAACTGGACTACTATCACCGATTTAGAACCCAGTTATTGCGTCATATTAAAATGGAAGAGAAAATCCTTTTTTCGGCAGCAAGAAAAGCGGATTTAGCGGTAGCGCAAAACCTAATACCGCGGTACCGACTGGAACATGGCGCAATAACGGCGCTAATGGTTTCGCCACCTACGCCATTATTGTTAGGAGTAATTAGACACCTTTTAGAAATACACGATACCGCAGAGGAAGAACCGGGAGGATTATATGATGTTTGCGAGGCACTAACCCAGGGCCAGACAGAAGAACTTTTGGCGCAATTAAGAGCTACAGAAGAAGTCCCGGTGCACCCACAAAATCCAGCACCGATTGCAATAGAATCTGCCATAAGAGCCTTGTCCAGAGCTGGTTATGATTTTTATGAGATTATTAATAGTATTAATTTACAAAATAGCTGATGTCCTTAGTTCAATATCAATTTCTTAAAAAAACCACCCCTCCTTGCAGGTGCAATAAAAAACATGATGGGAAATTCCCCTCTTTCAGAGGGATGATCGCACACCAGGGTGTTCGATCAAGAAACAAATAAAACCATTGTAGAGTCAATGCTATTAATGGTTGGCAACCTAACGGAAAAATGATTTTGGCCGCTGATAAACAAAAATTCGAGAAAGAATAAACCAATGAATTGATTAATTATCTTTGTTTTTAAAGACACCTTTGCACACCGTCTTCATCAAGGCTGAATTAATCCCCATGAAACACCAATTTTTTAATACATTAGTTTTAGTTTTTCTAATGGGATTTTCTGCAAAAGCCCAACAAACTCCCACCAATCTACTTTCGCTGCAAGACAGTTTAAATAAAATATCTGGCCGGGTTTTATCCGCGCAAAGCGATGAGCAAAAATTTGCCCAAAACGGGCTATTTGTAAAAACCTTGGTAGATGCGCTAAAAGCCCCAAACTCATATACATTTGGATTCGATTCTTTAAGAACAGTTTCCATTGTAAAATCTTCAGACAGGGTTTTTAAGCTATTAACCTGGTATGTACAGCTAATAGACGGCACTTATCGATTTTTTGGGGCTATACAAATGAACACATCCAATGGCGCTTTAAAGTTAATTCCGCTGATAGACCAAACTGAAAACTTAATAGACCCAAACATCATCACCAACAATAAAAATTGGTTTGGTGCAAAATATTACGAAATAATTCCTGTCACCTCATCTGCAAGATTGCCTTACTATATTTTATTGGGATGGAAGGGAAATAATGAAAGATCTACCAAGCGGGTTATAGAAATAGTTAGCTTCGATAAAGGCGAAGTAGCTTTTGGCGCACCGGTTTTTGATGGCAAAGATTTACAAGGCAAAAACCGCTTGGTCTTCGAATACAACAAGCAAAATGCAATGACTTTAAAATCTGATTTGAAAGCAGGGATGATTGTATTTGATCATTTATCGCCATTTAATACAGATATGGAAGGAAAATTCGAATATTATGGTTCGGATGGCCACATAAATGGGCTGAAAATTATTGGCGGACGCTTAAAATTACAGGAAAACGTAAACTTGGTAAACGATGCCAACGGCAACGACGAATTTTACATCGACCCAAAAAAGAAAAAAGTAGAAAATTAGCTTTATAAGGGGCTAAAAACTATCTTTTTTACCTCCCAACGCAATTATTTTTTATGCAAAAGCAAGCCTTGAAAAACTTCCACCTTTTGGTCGAACAATCTGAAAACTTAATCGACATCTTTTAAAACAGTCTGGTAATTTTTATGCTACTTTTAGAACGATAAGGTTTGCTGAGCCGTAAAAATTTGTGAGTTTAAGTTAAGCTAACTATATTGCAATTGCTAGAATAGACAAAACACAAAAACTAATTTCGAAACCGAACTTTATAACCAACTAAAATTTTATGCAGGCAACACTTAATAGCCAAGACGACTTTTTTAAAGACAAAGTGTTAGGGCATCCAGCAGGGCTATTTGTACTTTTTTTTACCGAAATGTGGGAACGATTTTCTTACTATGGCATGCGTGCCTTATTGGTAATATTTTTAACATCTGCACTTATTGGCCAAAATCCTGGTTGGGGATGGCCACGCGAATACGCACTCGCAATTTATGGCTCTTACACCTCTTTGGCATACCTTACTCCTATTTTGGGAGGTTATATTGCCGATAAATTAATTGGCTATAGATGGGCGGTGATTATTGGCGCTTTTATTATGACGCTCGGTCACCTTTCTATGGCCTTTGAAGCGAATCACGCTTTTTTATACATCGGGCTATGTTTATTGGTAATTGGTAACGGCTTTTTTAAACCAAACATGACCTCCATCTTATCGCACATGTACAAAAAACATGAAAAAAAGAAAGATGGCGCGTACACCATTTTTTATATGGGCGTAAACGCAGGGGCATTTTTAGGAATGCTGCTTTGCGGTTATTTGGGAGAAAATAAAGATTGGGGATGGAGCTACGGTTTTGGCCTTGCTGGCATTTTTATGTTTGTGGGCATGCTGCAATTCTATTTTACAAAAAATATTTTCGGTTCTATTGGTTTAAAACCTACCAAAGAAAATCATGAAGACGAGGAAGAATCACAAGAAGTAGCGGGCATACAAATGGTAGAAGCAGGAAAAGAAACGCAACAATCTGCAAAGAAAAACCCTTTTTCTACCTTCGATTTAATCATTATTGCCATTATAGCTATTGTTGGTTTAGTTTGGGTAGTAAACGATCCTGTCTCCAAAATTACTGGCACTGGCATATTCAACTTTACCGTAGGCAGTTTAACGGGAAGCAATTTCGCCATTTTGGTAGCGTTGGCGCTTTTCATTTTTATCCTTATAAAACGGATTACCCAATATGGCTTTCTACTTCGCGATCGGATGACGGTGGTTGTTATTTTAGCTATTATACAAATTTTCTTTTGGGCTTCGTTTGAACAAGCTGGCGGTTCTATGTCTATTTTTGCGAAAGATTATACCGCCAGAATATTGCAGGGCGATGCAAAAATTATCTTCAATGTGGCCAATACCCTAATAACTGTTGTGCCATTAATATTAATTACTTATGTGTTGCTCAGCTTATTTAGAAGAACATTTAAAAATTATGCAATCGGCAATATCATTTTAGGATTAGGGTTTTTGCTTATTTGGGTATTGGTAATTTATATGTTAAAAAACCAATATACCGAAGTAAAGGCAGAGGTGCCTGCAACATGGTTTGGCGTGTTAAACTCTTTGTTTATCATTACATTTGCCCCATTAGTCTCCAAGCTTTGGGAGAGTAAATACAATCCAAGCGCAACCATGAAAAATGCTTTCGGAATGATTTTGCTCGGTATCGGCTTTGCCGCCTTGGCTTACGGCTCTAGTTCAATCCCATCGGGCGCTAAAGTAGCTTCCGTAAGTATGATGTGGCTGGTTCTCGCTTATTTTTTCCATACCATGGGCGAATTGTTTATCTCTCCGGTAGGCTTGTCTTACGTTTCTAAATTGGTACCAGGCCGCATGATTGGGATTATGTTCGGGATTTGGTATTTGGCCATCGCCATTGGAAACAAGATTGCCGGTAGCATGGGTGGGCAGATTGACAAAATTACCGCCGAGTACTCCATGTCTACTTTCTTTTTAATTTTCACCCTGATCCCTATTGGCATAGGTCTACTGATCATGTTGCTAAACCCATTGGTAAAAAGATTGATGCATGGCGTTCATTAATCTATTGAACTAAAAATCGCCAACTATGGATTTAACAGAATCTACCGCCATCTTTGGAAAATCAGAAATATCAGATGTTTGAGATTGCACTGCGGGCAATCTCAAACATCTGCTTAACTAAATGCAATCCGGATAAAACGGCTTATATGTTTTATCTTCGCAGATTCGGAAATCAGCTTCCTTTAAACTTCGAGTTGGAAAAAGGTAACGTCTCGAGGAACATGTTACGGAGAAACAAAAAAGACCCGAAAGAATACAATCGAATTTTCCGTGAAACTTTTTGTTGGTGCTGAAATAACATTAAATACTAATTAATTAGTAAAAATTTGGAACTCAAGGTGATTTTTGAAAACGTTACTAAACGTTTTAGTTCAGAAGAATTGTTTTTTGGTTTAACAGCTATTACTGCTGTTCTTATTGATTATAATTCCATTGTTCCAGCAATTTGTACACTTCTACTGCTTGCTTTTTATTATCTTTTCTTTGGTTAGTTTTTATTTCGGGATGAAAGAAAGATGAATTTTTTATTCTCAGTAATCTCGGGCATTACCTATTCGATTTGCTTGGTATGTATTGTTATCATTATAATTGGCGATTTTTATAGTATGTTTTTTTACACCATGCAATTTGTTATATTGAGTATTTATCCCTTGTATCTAAAAAATATTAAAAACTTAGACATGTATAAGACAAATCACTACATTCGAATAGCAATTATATTGTTCTTAAATATTTTTATATCCATCTTTAAATGAGGCTTCGCTGTTCAACATCTTCCGCAGGGCGATGTCGAACGTCTGATAAAACTAGATTTGCAATCCCGATAGGCTATTTTTTTACCTTTCTTTGCAGATTCAAAAATCCGCCTTATTTATATTTAGAGATGCGCAAAGAAAACCTTTCGAAGAGCTACATTGAAACTACCCCTTACTCCACTCCCTGAAAAAAATGAGGGGAGTTTGAACACCCAATCTTTGTTCTTTGCTCCTTTATCTCTGCTCCAAACTCCTCCCAAAAACCAACATAAAAGCTGTGCCCACTCCTATTTCGCTTTTTACCTGGATGCTACCTTTGTGCAGGAGCATAATCTGTTTGCTTAGGCTTAAACCAATACCGCTCCCAGTTTTTCGTGTGCTAAAAAATGGGATAAAAATCTGCTCCAATATTTCTGATGGAATACCCGCGCCATTGTCACTTACCTTAACCACGGTTTTATTCCCTTCGTGATAGGCAGAAAAAGCAATTTTAGGGCTTGCGACTTCTTTAACAGCTTCTACTGCGTTTACTAAAAGATTAATCAGCACCTGCTCAATTAAATGGCTATCGGCATCAATCACGATTTGCGGATCTTTTAAAATAATATCCAGTTCGATGGCTTTTTGCTGAAAAGTTGGCTCCATCAATTCCTGTAAGTTCTCGAAAAGATCTAGCACCCGAATTCTTTTTGTATTCGGCTCGGTTATCTTGTTCAGATTTCTGTAAGTTTCGGCGAATTTGAGCAGACCATTGCTTCTTCGCTCAATGGTTTCAATCCCAACTTCTAAGTCTTCCAATTTTCCATCAATGCCCCGCTTATTAATCGAAGCTTCTTGAATGGTATGCTTTAAAGTAGAGGCTAGTGACGAAATCGGCGCGATGGAGTTCATGATCTCATGCGTCATCACACTCAGCAGCTTTTGCCAGGCATTCGCTTCTGTTTCCTCCAACGCTTCATTTACATTCTGAAACGCGATTAATTTAAAAACCTCCCCATCTGTTTGAAAAGCAGTTGCTGCAATAACCACTTTAACGGTCGAAGATTCTTTATTTATGCTAATAATTTGATGTTCGCCAGTTTTTATGGCGATGCATGCATCAAAAATAGCTGGTGCTCTTTTCTGCAAGGAAGAAATGGTTTTGAGGTAAGGAACGCCCAATAGATTTTTTAAGGTTTCATTCAACCAAACCACTTCGCCAGTACTTATCTTATATGATAAAATTCCTGTATCTACCAATTCTAATATTTTCTGCAGATACACAAATTGTGTTTCTCGTTCTCTACTTATTACTTTAAACGTACTGTTTATCTCATTAAAACCTTTTCTAAGCGGTTGCAGTTCAGACGGTGCTTGTTTCACGTTAAAATACCTAGAAAAATCTCTGTAATGTACACTTTCTACAAATTGCTCTACCTCTCGCTGTGCGTTCAAATGAAATTTAAAAATATCTATCAATTGAAATATAAGCACAGGAAAAACCAAGATTATGTAAATGTATCGGCCTGTTACCAATAAAAAAGAAAGTACGCAAAGCGTAAGCAATTGTAAAATTACCCGTATTAATATGCGCCATTGGTAGTTCATTAGGTAAGAGGTGTTAGGTTATGGGTTAAAGGTTACGGGTTAAAGGTTAAAGGTTAGGGGTTAAAAGTTAGGAGTTAAAGGTTGCGTGGCTTGTGCGATACTGGTAACTCACAACTCGTAACTGATAACTGATTTCTGACTTCCGACTACATTTTCGTACGAGTTTCTACAAATCATATTTACTGAGCCTTCTATACAGGGCGGTTCGGGTTAGGCCCAGTTCTTTTGCGGCTTGGGTAATGTTTCCTTGATGTTTTTCTATGGCGTTGATGATGGTAATTTTCTCGACATTACTTAGCTTCATCATGCCAGAAGCAGCAATTTCTTCTTTCTTTTCAATAGGCGAGAAAATCAAATCATCGGCCGCCAACCTACTATCGTCTGCCATAATTACGGCCCTTTCTATAATATATTGCAGCTCGCGCACATTGCCCGGAAAACCATGTGCCATTAACTTGTCTTCTGCACTTTTGCCAAAACTTAGTTTAGATTTTAAATATTTTTTTCCATAAACGGCTGCATAATAATTGCTTAACAACATAATATCTTGCTTACGATTTCGCAACGGAGGCACCATAAGTTCTACAGTATTTATCCTATAAATCAAATCTTTACGAAACTTAGACTCGTCAGCCAACTCTTGCAAAGGCATGTTTGTTGCACAAATAAGCCGAATATCTATCGGAACCTGTTCATTGCTCCCCAATTTCATTACTTGCCTGTTTTGCAAAACCGAAAGAAGCTTAGCCTGCTGTTGGAGTGAAATGTTCCCAATTTCGTCTAAAAAGATCGTTCCCCCGTTTGCGGCCTCGAAACGCCCCACGCGATCTGCCCGAGCGTCTGTAAATGCCCCCTTTTTATGTCCGAACAACTCGCTCTCAAATAACGATTCTGTTAGCGCACCGGCATCTACTTTTACAAAAGGCTTGTCTTTTCTAAGCGATTTATGATGAATGGCTTGTGCTATTAAATCCTTTCCGGTACCATTTTCGCCCAAAATTAACACATTGGCATCTGTTGGCGCAATTTTTTCAATCTTCAAAAAAACATCTTTCATGGCGTCGCTGTCTCCCAGCAACTGTTGTCCACCTTGATTTTTTACTTGCCCAGTATTTTTATTTTCGGCCGACATTTTCTTACCAGAAAGTGCTTCGCTTATCACTTCTAGCAACTTCTGGTTATTCCATGGTTTAATCATAAAATCAGCAGCTTCTTCTTTCAATGATCGCACCGCAAGGTCTATATCGCCATAAGCGGTAATCATCACTACCGCAGTGGTTGGTTTGGTCGACTTAATTTTTTTCAGCCAAAAAAGGCCTTCGTTCCCTGTGTTAATGCTGCTGTTAAAATTCATATCTAACAGTACCAAATCAAAATGAGTTCTGCTAAGCAACTGCAACATATTTTCTGGATTCTTCTCCGTAACAACTTCCTTTACCTCAGTTTTTAACAATAACCTAACTGCCGTTAAAACATCGGTATCATCGTCTACTACTAGAATTTTGGCGTTTTTTAAGGTCATGTGATGGGGTAATAGGTTTTAGGCGTTAGGTGAAAGGCATGTAAAATGCTGTACAAGTTTAAGTAGTTGCTGAATTTATCACATAGTTTTTGTCAAACTAAAAACCAGATTGATTCGCATCACAAACACACATTGCATTTTGCCCGGTAAAATTTAAGTTTTACCGGGAATTGTAGGGAATTATTTCGGTATTTGCTTTTCTCCTTTTGATAGGATTTTGTCTAAATAGGCTCGTTCTTCCTCATACGTCATATTCATGATCTCAAGACTCAACTTATCTCTTATTTCACGCATAGTCTTTATGGCATCAAATTTCATTTCAACTTTTTTAATCGTCGTTTCCATATCTAGTTATTTCTTTCGGGGTTCTTATTTCAATCATCCTATATCCGTTTTGATAGTTGATTCCATTGTAGCCTCTTATTCTGTCGAGATTTACAATGTGCTTAAAGTTCCAACTTACCAAAACATCTGCATTTGATAGGGTCGCTATTGCTATGTGCTGACAATCGGCTCTGCTCGTTTTACCAACAACTTTAGCTTCAATGTATTTGTCGGCAAGTGCTGAGGCTTCTGGCGACAGTCTGGCAAATTCTTTAAATTCTTCTGGAATATCTGCAAGAAGTTCTCTTGTAAATTCAGGAGCTCTAAAAAGCTCTGCTTGAAGAATGTCAGAAACTATTATTATCAATTCCCCGTTTTTTGCGCGTTCAAAAAATGGAACTGTTTCTTGTGAAAATTCCTTATCAAAATAGCCGCCGACAACAGAAGTGTCAATGTAAACCCTTTGTTTCATTTCTTCTCTAAGTTCGGATTAATTTACGAATAAAATTTAAAGATTTTAAAGTCCTTAAATTTAATAGAAGCTTTTTGCTGTCGTGTAATGAGTTCTCAAATCGTTTAATAGAGAATAGACACTAGATAGGGGTAATAAGCTAGGTCTCAAATCCCACGTCTCACATCTCAAATCTATTAAATTCTGTATCATTACCGAACGCAAGTTGTATCATAACCGAACACCTCGGCGAAAGCCTACTCAGTTAAAAAACTATTAAACAATTAGTTACACCAATGGCACAATATTGACATATCCCTACAAGATTTTACAAGCAAACAGAAAACTCCTAAAAAACGAGGATTGTGCCTCAGATTTAGATTATATGGATAGACAGTTAGAAAAGAAAAAATGGAGTCGCAAAAGAATTTTAACTATTGGCGGAATTACTGCGCTGGTATTATTGGTGTCTGGAAGCATCTACTTTACCTCGGGCAAATCGAAACTTAACGTAGATACAGAGCGCCTTACCATAAGCGAGATCAAAAAAGGAAGTTTTCAAGAATTTATTCCCGTTAACGGGATTGTAATGCCTCAAACCACCATTTACTTAGACGCCATGGAAGGCGGTAGAGTTGAACAAAAATTTGTAGAAGACGGTGCTATGATGACAAAGGGACAGCCAATTTTAAGACTCTCAAATACCGATCTCGAGCTTCAATTGGCAAACCAAGAAACGCAGGTTTTTAATGTGCTTACACAAATGCAAATTAGCAAAAACAATTCCGAACAAAACTCCATCAGCCGTCAAAATCAAAATGCCGACGTTGATGTGGCGCTTAAAGAAGCAACAAGGGTATATAACATGAACAAAAAATTATATGCCCAAAAAGTAATTAGCACCCAAGAATTTAACAGCAGCAAAAACCAATACGATTACCAGGTAAAGCGTAAGCAACTTACCAAAGATGTTATGAAAACGGATGCCACATCGATGGCGCTACAGGCAACACAGATGGGCGAGTCTTATAGTCAGATGAAAAAAACCTTGGCCTTAATGCGTAAAAAAGTGGGCGATTTAGTGGTGAGGGCGCCTGTAGACGGTCAGCTTACTTCTTTAGATGCAGAGATTGGCGAGAGCAAAAATAAAGGTCAGCGGTTGGGGCAATTAGACGTAATTAGCGGCTTTAAAGTTCGCGTAGATGTTGATGAACACTACATCAGCAGAATTTTTAATGGCCTTAAGGGCGATGCAGACGTTGCTGGAAAAAATTATCCGTTAGTGATAAAAAAGGTTTATACCCAGGTTACAAATGGTCGCTTTCAGGTAGATATGGAGTTTGTAGGGAAAACACCAGCAAACATTCGCCGCGGACAAACATTGCAAATTCATCTTACTTTAAGCGATGAAACACAAGCCATTTTGTTGCCAAAAGGTGGATTTTATCAGCAAACCGGCGGTAATTGGATATTTAAAGTTGGCGAAAACGGTTCTGTAGCCTACAAGGTAGACATTCAGTTAGGTCGACAAAACCCTGATTATTATGAAGTATTACAAGGTTTAAAGCCCGGAGATAAAGTAATTACGAATAGTTATGAAAATTATGGAGAGATGCAGGAGTTGGTGTTGAAAAAGTAGTCGTTGGGAGATAGGCGTTAGGGTATAGGTGTTAGGGAATAGGTGATAGATGTTGGGTGTTAGGTTTTGGGCATGGCTTTTATGAAAGCGGAAATCATCTTTCGGATTTCTATCGTAAGAAAGGAAAGTTCTTTGTAGAGAAGTTCATCTACATAGCCTAAATCTTTTGATAAAACCAATTGATATTCCAACTCGGAAGCCGAACCTGACGCTATGATTAGAAACCGTCGCATCTCTGGATTGCTATCTCGGCCACAACCCTCGGCTATGTTTGTTGGTACGGAAGAGGAAGAGCGCCGCATTTGAGAAACCATTCCATAAGCTTCCTCTTTGGGAAAAAGCTTAGTGGCAGCATAAATTTTTAGCGTAAGTTGATGGCTTTTTTGCCAAATGCCTAAATCGTAAAAATTGCGCATAATGAAATATTAGAGTGAAAATAATAAATATAATGAAAACAACAAATAAAACCTGAATTAGAAATTGACTATAAATTTTAATACACCACGCACCTATACCCTAGCACCTATTACCTAATCCCTCCCCTATGATTAAAATTACCAACCTAGAAAAAAACTACCGCACCGAAGAAGTGGAAACGGTAGCCTTAAATAAACTCTCGTTTTCCGTGCGTGAAGGCGAATTTGTAGCCGTAATGGGTCCATCCGGTTGCGGAAAATCTACCCTATTAAATATCGTCGGGCTTTTGGACGATCCCGATGGTGGCAGTTTTCTTTTTAACGGCGAAGAAGTGGCCGGTTACAACGAGCGACAGCGAGCAAATTTGCGTAAACACAACATCGGCTTCGTGTTTCAGAGCTTTAACCTGATTGATGAATTGACCGTTTTCGAAAACGTAGAGTTACCATTGATCTACACCAAAGTTCCAGCAGCAGAACGTAAAAAACGTGTGGAAGAGGTGCTCGATAAGATGCAGATTATGCACCGTAGAAATCACTTTCCGCAGCAGCTAAGCGGTGGGCAGCAACAGCGTGTTGCCGTTGCAAGAGCTGTCGTAAATCATCCAAAATTAATCCTCGCCGATGAGCCAACGGGAAACTTGGACAGCAGCAACGGAAACGAAGTGATGCAAATGCTAACCGACCTAAACGAACAAGGTACCACCGTAATTATGGTAACGCACAGCGAGCACGATGCAAAATACAGCCATCGAATTATTAGAATGCTTGATGGGCAGAGTGTAACGGAGAATATTTTGGTTTAGAGTCGAGCCGTCAGTTATCAGCAATCAGAAGTCAGCTATTAGTAAATCTCTAACACCTATACCCTATTGCCTCACACCTAGCACCTAGCACGTACCAGAATGTTAAAAAACTATATAAAAATCGCTTGGCGGAACTTAATAAAGCACAAAACCTTTTCTGTCATTAACATTTCAGGATTGGCTATCGGCATGTCTGTCTGTTTTATAATTTTGTTATATGTGCAAAACGAGTTAAGCTATGATCGCTTTAACAAAAATGCAGACAGCATTGTTAGAGTTGCATTTCAGGCCGAAATTAATGGGGGCAAAATTTTCGAAACTAATGTAATGCCACCTGTTGCCAGCGCCTTAAAAAACGATTACGCTGAAGTTCAGGATGCCACCAGACTTCAGATTGCAGGTATTAGAAAGGTCACGTACAAAGAAAAAAGTTTTAAAGACGATCAACTAGCTTTTGTTGATGCAAATTTCTTCAATATATTTACGCTCCCCTTTATTGCTGGAGACGGGAAAACCGCGCTGCTAGAACCAAACACCGTTGTCGTTACAAAAGCGCTTGCACAAAAGTATTTTGGCAATGAAAACCCTATAGGCAAAACACTTACGCTACCGAATGACAATGCGCAATTTAAAGTAACAGGCATCATAGACAAAGTTCCCGTTAATGCTCATTTTCACTTCGATATGTTTGCATCCATGGGTAGCTTGCCAAGCGCCAAATCTGACTCTTGGATGGCCTCTAATTTTTTTACGTATTTACTGTTAAAACCTGGTTATGATTATAAAAAATTAGAGTCAAAGCTACCAAGCATGGTAAGAAAATATATGGGGCCACAGATCCAGCAGAGTATGGGCATTAGTTTGGAGCAATTTATAACTAAAGGTAATAAAATGGGCTTTGTTTTACAGCCCCTAACTTCTATCCATTTACATTCTCATGCTAATTACGAACTAGATGTACCTGGAAATGCCATGTACGTGTATGTGTTTGGCGTTATTGCTGTTTTTATTTTATTAATCGCCTGCATAAATTTCATTAATCTTTCTACAGCAAGCGCAACAAAAAGAGCAAAAGAAGTTGGCGTAAGAAAGGTAATTGGCTCTGGAAGAACTCAACTCATCAAACAATTTTTAGTGGAATCGGCATTGCTTGTCTTTATCGCACTAATCATCTCATTTATTCTAATTCAGCTTACATTACCCGTATTTAATAGCATTTCTGATAAGAATTTAAATTTCGGTTTCAACATAAAAATAATTGCAAGTTTTATTGGCTTGGGGATATTGGTTAGCGTCGCTGCTGGCATTTATCCAGCATTTTTCTTAGCGTCGTTTAAGCCAATTACGGTATTAAAAGGTCAACTTAAATCTTCAAATAAAGCATTTGGAGTGCGAAGTGGTTTGGTGGTATTTCAGTTTTTTATCTCCGTGGGATTAATCATTGGTACTGTTGTGGTTCAGCAACAAATGCAATACATCCAAAATAAAAATTTAGGGTACGATAAAGAACAAATACTTTCTATTCCCAACTCTTACGCCTTGAGGGAAAATGAGCAGGTATTTAAAACGGATATGCTGCGCGATCCACGTATTATAAGTGCAACGGTATCCTCATACAAACCCGCCGGACCAAGCAGCGGAAGTAATGCGCTTTCCTTTTTAGAAGGACATGAAAATCAAATTATGAAAACCCAAGAGTATCATGTGGATGAAGAATACATCCCAACTTTTGGAATGAAGATGGCGTCTGGTAGAAATTTCTCTACAGCATTTACAACAGACTCAACCGCAATGATAATAAATGAAACCGCAGCAAAAGCGTATGGATGGAACAACCTAACTGCAGTGGGCAAAACAATCATTCGGCAAAATAGCGATAGAGGAGATAACGTTCCCTATCACGTAATTGGAGTGGTAAAAGATTTTAATTTCCAGTCGTTGCACGAACCCATCACATCTCTTCTAATGACACTTCACCCTGACCAAGGGTTGATATTTAAAGTTAAAACAGCAGACATTCAAGGCTTACTTTCAACCATGAAAAAGCAGTGGAGCGAGTTTAATACAGACGAACCGTTTACCTACACTTTTATGGATGACCTTTATAATAAAACCTACGCTGCAGAACAAAAAACAGGGGCTGTTCTTAACATATTCGCTGTATTCACTATTCTAGTTGCCTGCCTTGGGTTATTTGGGTTGATAACTTACACCGCAGAACAGCGCACCAAAGAAATTGGGATTCGCAAAGTGTTAGGTGCTAGTGCAACTCAGGTTGTTCAAATGCTTTCAAAAGATTTCGTAAAACTCGTGCTTGTTGCTTGTGTTTTTGCCTTCCCTAGTTCATATTGGATCATGGGCAAATGGCTGCAAAGTTTTGCATTTAGAATTAACATCAGCTGGTGGATGTTTGTTGGTGCTGGGTTATCGGCTTTGCTTATTGCGCTCATAACCGTGAGTTTTCAGGCCTTTAAAGCAGCGTTGGCGAATCCAGTTAAAAGTTTAAGAACGGAATGAAGGTTAGAGGTTAGAGGTTAGAGGTTAGAGGTTAGCTGGTAAGTCGGCTAGATGTTAGTTGGTTAAACACTAAAGTCTTAGCTCAGCTTTAAATAGAAATTAAATAAAGATAAAATGAAAAAGAAGTCGGAAGTCAGCAGTCAGTTTTCAGCAATCGTAAATCCAACTCCCCTCCTTGTTTTAAGGAGTGGCTGGGGGTGGTTGAGCAAGCACCATATCTTTAATCTTTGTTCCTTGTTCCCTTATCCTAACACCTATACCCTATCACCTAACCCCTAAAAAATGTTAAAAAACTACATCAAAATCGCTTGGCGAAACCTGTTAAGAGGCAAAGTTTTCAATCTCATCAACATTGTTGGCTTAAGTGTCGCCACGGCTTGTTCGGTGCTTCTTCTTTTAACGGTAAGTTTCGAATTCTCTTTCGATGATTTTAACCCGAACCTAAAAAACATCTATCGGGTTTATTTTACCCGGAATTTAGCGAATGGAACCACAAAAGATACGCCAATGCCAGAGCCGCTTACACCTGCACTTAGGGCAGAGTATCCGTCGATTAAACGCATTTCTAGGATTGGCAATGGCGGCGGTTTAATACAATATAAAGAGAAGAAAATTGAACGTTCCATAAAGTTTGTGGATCAGGACTTTCCGAAGATATTTGCCTTAAAACCTTTGCAGGGCAACTTACAAACGATGCTGCACGACCAGCACGATGTTGTGCTGAATCTACCTACGGCAAAAGCTATTTTTGGTGATGAAAATCCAATCGGCAAAACCATCCAAATGGATTTTAAAGGCCAAGGCTTCGAAAATTTTACGGTAAGTGCCGTTACCGAAGAAATGCCCGATAATTCTAGTTTGCAGCTTGACGTATTCATCCGTTTTGAAAATTATCGAGGCTATGAGTCGAATCTTGATAAATGGGACCGCGGGAATCATTCTGTCTATATACAGTTGAATGAAGGTACAAATACGCTAGCTTTGGAGAAAAACTTCATCCCGTTTGCCAATAATCATTTCAAAAAAGAAATTGAAGATTTAAAGCGTGACGGCGCGCGCGCGGATAAAAGCGGACAAGTTTTTACTATAAATTTACTTCCTTTGCAGGCCATACACTTCGACACAGAAATTGGCGGATTGGACTTTCCAGCAGTTAGTAAATCCTATATCCTCATCTTGCTGGCAATTAGTGTTTTCATCTTGTTGATTGCAAGCATCAATTTTATAAATCTAAATATTGCTAAGGCCTTTAGCCGCGCTCGAGAAATTGGCGTGCGCAAAACCCTTGGTGCAGGCAACGTTCAGTTAATAATGCAGTTTTGTTTAGAAACGGCATTAATTTGTTTAATTGCCCTGCTGTTTGGATTGATTTTTTCTTCCTTCCTATTGCCGATTTTTAAGCAAACTTTTAGTAGTCACATCGAACTGAAAACTTTGTTACAACCAAGCAAATTTTTTATTGCAGCTGCTATCTTTATCGGCATCACATTTATTTCTGGGTTTTACCCAGCTTGGCTAATGTTGCGCTACAAAACAGTACAGGTTTTAAAAGGAAAGGTAAACGCCACAAAACCGGGCGAGGTAAGGAATATTTTATTGGTAATTCAGTTTTCACTATCAACCCTACTGATTGTCTGCACACTGATTACTTGGCAACAAATGCGGTATTTGCAAAACACACCCTTGGGTTTTAATCGCACAGAAGTAATAAGTATACCGATACCTGCAGAAGCGATGGTGGCTGGAGCTAACGAAAAAAACGGTATGGTTGCCGGTCATCGAGCCTTGCAATTGTTGCGAGATAAGTTGGGCAGCCAATCGGGTATTGTGGGTATTACGGGCGCACACAACAATTTTGGCTTAGGCAACGATGGAAGTACTTCATCTCACTTTATGACTTTTGATTATAAGGGGCACAGCATCGGCACAAACGTGGAACAGGTGGATTACGACTTTTTAAAAACACTAGATATCAAGTTGCTTCAAGGCCGCGATTTTGGACGATCTTTTTCAACCGATACCAATGCAATAATCATCAACGAGCAAATGGCCAAACAGTTGGGTAACGGGAATGTGCTGGGCGAGTTTTTGCCATTCGATGAAAATGAGACGCCAATGCAGGTAGTAGGAATTATAAAAAACTACAATTATAGATCGCTAAAAGAAAATATTGAACCACTAAGTTTGGTACTGGGTACACACAAACCGATTGAATATATTTTTGTGAGAGTAAAATCTAACAACCTGAGTCGAAGTTTTGAGCAGGTAAAAACCGCATGGAAACAGCTCTACCCAAATGCAGAGTTTATGGGTTCTTGGATAAGCGAAAATACCGAGCGTCAATATGTTAGTGAGCAACGTTTATCCAATATGTTTATTGGCGGAGCTATCATTGCAATTTTAATTTCTTGCATTGGTTTACTGGCCATCGCGATAATCGTGATGGTGCAACGCACCAAAGAAATCGGCGTGCGTAAAGTATTGGGTGCCAGTATTTTTGGAATTGTTTTTTTGGTTTCCAAAGATTTCATCAAACTCGTGTTACTTGCCAGCGTATTGGCTTTTCCAGTTGCTTGGTGGATAATGCATAATTGGCTGCAGGGTTTTGCTTACCGAATTGAAATAAATTGGTGGATCTTTGCACTTTCTATGCTCATTGCCATTACCATCGCTCTGGCAACGGTTAGTTTTCAGGCAATTAAAGCAGCGTTCGCAAATCCGGTTAAGAGCTTGAGGACGGAATGAAGGTTAGAGGTTAGAGGTTAGAGTTTAGAGTTTAGCTGGTAAGTCGTTCAGTCGGCTAGATGTTTAGTTAGTTAGACACTAAAGTCTTAAATCAGATTAAAATAGAAATTAAATAAAGAAGAAAATGGAAAAGAAGACGGAAGTCAGCGGTCAGTTTGCAGCAATCGTAAATCCAAGTCCCCTCCTTATTTCAAGGAGGGGCCAGGGGTGGTTAAGAAAGTACAATCTTTACTCCTTGTTCTTTACTCCTAGTACCTATACCCTATTACCTCGTACCTAATCCCTAATCCCTAATCGCTAAAAAAAATGTTAAAAAACTACTTCAAAACCGCATGGCGAAACATTGTAAGAACATTTGGCTACAGTGCTTTGAATATCTTGGGACTGGCTACAGGCATGGCCGTTGCATTATTAATTGGGCTTTGGGTACACTATCAATATAGTTATGATAAATTCCTTCCTAACCATGAATCTGTTTATCGCGTACAGCGCAATTTTAACAGCAATGGCGATACCCTTACTTTTCAAACAACATCCTTAAAGCTTGCCAATGTTCTAAGAAATCAAATTCCAGAAATAGAATATGTAGCCCAATCTGACTGGATGGCTGAACACTGTTTAATGGTGGGAGAAAAGAAATTTTACAAAAGTGGCGTAATAGCTGGAACCGATTTTTTCAAAATATTTCAACATCCATTTATCAAAGGAAACCCAAACTCCGCTTTTAAAGACGCCTATTCCATTGTGCTTACACAAGCTATGGCAAAGGCACTTTTTGGAGATGAAGAACCGATAAACAAAATGGTTCGTTTTGATAACACGAACAATTTAAAAGTAACCGGAGTAATAAAAGATATTCCCGAGAACTCGACTCTCAATTTTAATTTTGTGGTCCCTGCTACTTATGGCGAACAGGTTAATCCGCAAGCAAAAATAAACGGAGAGCAAACCTTTGGTATCAACAATCTCCAGATTTTCGTAAAACTAAAACCTGGGATTTCCAATGCCCAACTGGCTTCTAAAATCAGAGATATCGAGCATACCGAGACAGATAATATTAACGCAATGAGTTCTTATGTTACACTACAACCTATGGAGCGCTGGCATTTATATTCCAATTATATAAATGGAAAAGACACCGCTGGCTTTTTAACCTACGTAAATATGTTCTCGATTATCGGGATATTTGTTTTGATAATTGCCTGTATCAATTTCATCAACCTTACCACAGCTAGATCAGAAAAACGAGCGAAAGAAGTTGGTGTTAGAAAAGCGATTGGTTCTCAGCGCGTAGATTTAATCATTCAATTCCTCGCCGAAGCATTACTGCTTACCTTAATTGCCTTTGGCTTTTCACTAATTCTTGTTCAACTGGCATTGCCATGGTTCAATACCCTTACAGAAACACACTTAACCATTCCCTATTCAAGCGGTATCTTTTGGTTATCGATGCTTGGCTGTGTTTTAGTTACAGCGCTGCTTGCTGGAAGCAAACCTGCCTTTTATCTTTCTTCTTTCAATGCGGTAAAAGTTTTAAAAGGAGTTAGGCAAACTGGAAAGTCGTCTTCGCTTTCTAGGCAGATTCTAGTAGTTATCCAATTTAGTTGCTCCATTGCATTAATTATAAGCACTGTAATCATTTATCAGCAAATAAATTATGCAAAAGATAGGCCACTAGGTTATAATTTAAATCGGTTACTGTCAACAAATATGAATGAAGGTCTTTCTAAAAACTATTCCGCACTTAAAAACGAGTTGTTAGAAAAGGGGATTATTACATCGGCAACCACAGCATCTACACCAGCAACAGATGTAAATGGGCATACAGATATTGATTATTGGCCTGGAAAAAAAGCTGGAGAAACGGTAGAGATGGGAGGAGTTTATGTGTCTGAAGATTATTTTAAAACCATTGGAATGATTATGAAGGAAGGCAGAGATTTTTCTGGTAGTTATGATTCTACAAGTGTAGTCTTTAACGAGGCTGCAATTAGCAGGTTGCGGATAAAAAACCCAATAAATCAGAAAATAAAATTTCGAGGTAGAGACTTTACCATTACTGGCGTGGTAAAAGATGCTTTAATGATTTCTCCATTTAAATCTCCCGATCCCACTATGTTTTATTCCAGTTCTGAACCACAAGAAGTTATGCTATATAAGCTTGCGTTAAGTATTAAGACACAAGATGCCATAAGCCAGCTCACTTCGATTTTTAATAAATACGACGCTGCTTTTCCATACGATTATTCATTTGCTGATGAAAATTACGCCGCAAAATTTAAACTGGAAACACTCATTGGAAAACTTTCCGGATTATTTGCTGGGCTCGCCATATTTATTTCTTGCTTGGGTCTTTTTGGATTAGCAGCCTACGTGGCAGAGCAACGCAAAAAGGAAATTGGCATTCGGAAAGTATTAGGTGCCTCGGTTTCGCAAGTTTGGTTCTTATTATCAAAAGATTTTATCGTGCTTGTTTTTTTAAGCTGCCTTCTTGCATCTCCTATTGCCTATTATTTTTTACATGGTTGGTTAATGAATTACAACTATCGCATAAAAATTGGTGTGGATGTCTTTGTATTATCGGCACTACTTGCAATTTTTATAACAGTAATAACAGTAAGTTTCCAAGCCATAAAAGCCGCCTTGGCTAATCCAGTTAAAAGTTTGAGGAGTGAGTAGAGGTTAGAGTTTAGCTGGTAAGTCGTTTAGTCGTTCGTTTAAATAGCTAAAGTCTTAACTCAGATTAAAAAAGAAACTAAATAAAGAAGAAAATGGAAAAGAAGTCGAAAATGGAAGTAAGAGGTCGGAAGTCAGTTATCAGCGGTCAGTTTGCAGCAATCGTAAATCCAAGTCCCCTCCTTATTTCAAGGAGGGGCCAGGGGTGGTTGAGCAAGCACTATATCTTTAATCTTTGTTCCTCAAACCCAACAGCTAATACCTAAAAAATTGCAAATCAGTTATGTAAGAAAAGGATTGACAATAGTAAGGCTTTCGTTGATAACCTGATTATGTTGAAGATCTTCAGAGTAAAGTTTTCTGCATCTATTTTGGATTGCAGATGAAATAATTAAACTATCCCAATAAGAAAACTGATATCGAATGGAAATATCAAAAGCTAAATTAATTGTACCCGCATCTATTAAAACTAACGAGCAAATGCTCATTAAATGTGCACCGTGCTCAAAGGAAATTTCTTTGCTAAATTTAAATTTTTTAAGGCAAATGTTAACGCTTTCTAAAACTACCTGGGTACTTATAATGGGTCTGGTTTCAAGCAAGGCCAATGCTACCTTATTTTTTAAACTGCCATGGTCGAAAGCATATAAAGCAACGTTAGAATCGAGAAAAATACTATCGCTCATTGGCTTCAGAACGATTAAATTTAAAATTGCTCATATCAATACTATTCGCTTTCCAAAAATCGAGCGCATTATTTCTATTTATTACCTCTCTAATTTTCTCCTCTACAGGAAAAGCTATTATTTCAATTTGCCTCCCCACAAATTCTTCTGGAAATTGTATAGTCTGTTTTGTGGCACTAGGTATGATGATTTCGTGATACATAATTCAAATATAGTCAATGTTTTACTTATTAAAAACCAGTTCTAAGATGGAAAAGAAATTGGAGGTCAGAAATCGGATGAGTACGAGACATTAACCATTGACACTTAATCATTAATAATTAATCCTCAACAGTTAAACACGATGTTAAAAAACTACATAAAAATTGCCTGGCGAAATTTGTGGAAACAGAAGTCTCTTACACTCATTAATGTAATCGGCCTTTCTGTTGCTTTTGGCATAGCACTTTTGCTGTGCATGACCGCACTTTTTGACCTTTCTTTAGATAAATTCCACGGTAACAGCGCTAATATTTATCAATTATACACCACAAAACAAACAAAAAAAGCGGGGCCTGAGGCATCTAATAGCTTTCCAGTTCCTTTTGCGCCGGCGCTTAAAACAGAACTACCAGCTGTAAAAAACATTACTCGATTTTTTCAATCGGGCATCTTGGCTTTGTACAAAAACAAAGAGTTAAACCTAGATATGGTAAGTGTAGACCCAGACTTTTTTTCCATCTTTTCATTTCCTGTTACTGAGGGAAATCATAACATGTTGCTTAAAGGAAAAAATGATGTTATACTAAGTGCCAAAGCAGCAAAAAAACTTTTCGGAAAAGAGAATGCAATCGGCAAGACTGTAAAGTTGAACCTAAATAAACAAGAGCAACCTTTTATAGTTACGGCGGTATTAGATGCTTTCAACCCAGAAAGCAGCATCAATTTTGACATCGCTATAAGGTTTGACAATAAGCCAGACTATGCCGAAAATCTGGACAAATGGAACAATAAAAACCATGCAGTTTATGTACAGTTAAATCCCGAAACGACGGTCGAAAAATTTGAGCGAAGTTCTAGGGCTTTTCTTAACCTACACTATCTGCAAGATATAAAAGATGGAAAGGACATGGGCATAAAGCCTGATGAAAATGGCCAGCTTCAGCAACTACATTTAATCAGTTTTGCAGATGCACACTTTGCTAAATATGAAAACGGCAAAGCAGTTATCATTAAATTTTATCCGTATTTAATTCTAGGGGTCGCATTTCTTATTCTGTTTATTGCGTGCATTAATTTCATTAATATGAGCATAGGCACTAGTGTAAATCGGTTAAAAGAGATAGGAATGAGAAAAACACTAGGCGCAAATAGAACACAGCTTTTCTTTCAATTTTGGGGAGAAAGCTTAATGGTTTTTACCATCGCAATGGCAATAGGTTTTTTACTTAGCAACACCCTTTTAAACCAATTTAAAACACTGTTTAATACCCAAGCTTCTTTCGCCGCAATCTTGTCTCTCAAAGTGGACATCTTCTTTTTAGTAGGCTTTTTAACAATTACACTTATTGCCGGTGGCTATCCTGCTTTAGTATTAAGCCGGTTAGGAACTTTGCAAACTTTAAAAGGTAAGGTGGCCATTAGTGGAAGAAACAATTTGAGGAGTGTGCTAATCGTGATTCAATTTTGTTTCGCCATTTTATTGATCAGCGGAACGATGATTCTCTGGAGCCAGCTAAACTTTATGAGGAACAAAAATCTTGGTTTCAATAAAACCGAAGTTTTTTCATTCCCGCTAAACGGCAGAGAAAATAATCGCCTAGATGTTCAGCGGTTGAGAAATGAGTTGCGAGGAAATGCAAGTATAGAAAGCATTAGCGCAGCCGATAATAATTTGGGCAGAGGAAAAGATGGCAGCATGAGTACTAGCGTATTAGGTGTTGATTATAAAGGATTTAATCTTAAAACAAATATGTTAATTGTAGATTACGATTACCTACAAACACTCGATGTAAAGCTTATAAAAGGGAGAACATTTAGCCGGAATTTTGGCAGCGACAGCCTAAGCGTTGTGGTAAACGAAACCATGGCCAAACAATTGGAGGAGAAAAATCCCTTAGATGCAAGTTTTATGATGGACGACTCTGTAAAATATTCGGTTATCGGCGTTATAAAAGACTACAATTTTCAAGGTTTGGATAACCAAATTGCACCCATCACCCTGTTTATGAAAAGCGATTGGGATTTGGAATATGTTTATATAAAAGCCAAACCTCAACAATTGGCAAATGCTTTTGAGGCTGTGCAAAATACATGGAAAAAGATTGAGCCCGGCGCAGAATTTCAAGGTTCTTTTTTAGATGAAAATATAGATAGAACATTTAAAAGAGAACGGGTAATGACCACCATTATAAGCAGCGGTGCAGTAATTGCCATTGTGCTTAGTTGCATTGGGCTATTTGCTTTATCCTTATTAATTGTACGGCAGCGAACCAAAGAAATTGGCGTTAGAAAAGTAGTTGGAGCAAGCGTAGCGTCTATTGTATTTTTGTTGAGCAAAGATTTTATAAAGCTGGTGCTAATTTCCCTACTTATCGCCACCCCTGTAGCATGGTGGATGATGAACAATTGGTTAAACGATTACGCCTATCACATTCACTTAAACGCATGGTTTTTCGTCGCGGCTGGAATAGTTACGATTGCGATTGCGCTCGCTACAGTAAGTTTCCAAGCCATAAAAGCTGCGCTGGCAAATCCAGTTAAGAGTTTGAGAAGTGAGTAGAGGTTAGGGTTTAGACGGTTAGACGTTAAGTCGGGCAGTTGTTTAGTCGGTTAGTCGTTCATTCGTTGAGATAGATAAAGCCTTAACTAAGAAATTAATAAAGAATAAAATGGAAAAGAGGTCGGAAATCAGTTATCAGAAGTCAGAGAAGAGTAATGCACAAACACACTAAATCCGAAAAAAAATGCTAAAAAACTACATAAAAATCGCATGGCGAAACTTAGTGAAAAATAAGTTTTATTCGTCCATTAACATCGCAGGATTAACCTTGGGTTTAACTGTTGGAATTATAATTTTCTTATGGATACAAGATGAACATAGCTACGACAGCTTCAATAAGAATGCCCCGAACATTATTAAGATAGAGAATATGGTTGCCACTGGTGCAAATAGGCAGTTGTGGACTCATACAGCTGCACCTATCGGCGTTATGGCGAAACAACAAATACCAGGCATCAAAGATGTTGTGCGTATAACGGGAAATCAATTCTATGCGCTATATAAGTACAACGACAAGTCTTTTAGTGATGAGAGAAATTTCTTTACCGATGCCTCATTTTTTTCAGTATTTGATTTTCCTATCATTAAAGGAAATGCATCAAAGCCTTTTTTTGACAGTCATTCTGTTATAATTACAGAAACTACTGCACACAAATTTTTCGGCAATGATGATGCAATTGGCAAAATTATTATTGCAGATAATAGCACAAATTTTAAAGTTACCGGTATTGTTAAAGACTTTCCGAAGAATTCTAGCATACAAGGCGACATGATTTTCCCCATGAGCTTACTCGCCGAGAAAAGATATGAAGGCAATACAGATGGTCAAAATCTTTCGAATGATTTTAAGCAGTTTGATTTCGACACCTATTTGCAACTACAGCCGGGTTTTTCGTTTAAAGGGTTTGCAAAAAAATTACGCGACATCCATTTAAGCGTTAAGCCCGACGATACCGATGTCGGCTATGTTTGGCTTCCGCTCAGCAAAGTTCATCTTTACCGCAGCGATGGAAGTGAAGGTGGAGCAAGTACGGTAAATATGTTTATGATTATTTCCATTCTCATCTTAATTATTGCGTGCATTAATTATGTAAACCTCTCAACAGCGCGCTCAATGATGCGAGCAAAAGAAGTAAGCCTACGAAAGATTATTGGAGCAGAAAGATGGCAATTATTTTTACAATTTATAATTGAGACAACGCTGCTCTTCGTTCTTGCAGTAATTATTTCGTTGGTATTGGTTTATCTTTTATTGCCTTTGTTCAACCAGATTTCAGGTAAAGATATCGTCATCAATTTTGAAAATGTTCAAGTTTGGTTTATGCTCGTTTCATGCATCGTAGGCACATTAATTATTTCTAGCATTTATCCTGCCATTTTACTTTCGTCTTTCGAACCAATAAAAGCATTAAAAGGAAAGATATCTGCAAACGTAAATACGGCATTATTTAGAAAAGCTTTAGTAATTATTCAATTTACCTGTTCAATTGTTTTGATAACAGGTGCAATTGTTATTGGCAATCAACTCAAATACATTCAATCTAAACAATTGGGTTATGATAAACAGAATGTATTAACAATGCCAATGAGAAATATGGCGCCACATCTCCAAGCAATTCGCACCGATTTATTAAAGCAGCCAGGTGTTACAAATATTAGTTGGGCGAGTGGTGACATCATTAACCTTGGGCAACAAACCGGAGACAATGCTTGGGACGGCAAACAAAATGGAGAAACGGTGATGTTGAACACCATAAATGTTGATGAAAACTTTATTCCTTTTTTCAAAATGAAACTGTCGGACGGCGAAAATTTTAAAGGTGGTATATCAGATTCGACTCATTTTATTTTAAACGAAACAGCAGTTGCAGCAATGCGATTAAAGAACCCTATTGGAAAGCGCATAAGGCTTTGGCAAACAACAGGAACAATTACAGGCGTGGTAAAAGATTTCACTTTTGAATCGATGCGCAGTAAAATAAAGCCAGTTATTTTTTATAATCATCAAAAAAAATATGGACAGATTTACATTAAAACAGTAGGAAAAGATTTGCCTAAAGTAATTGCAGCAGCAAAAGGAAATTGGAATAACTATAATGCAGATTTTTCCTTTCAGTATAACTTTTTGGATGATAAATTCGACAGCTTGTATAAAAGCGAACAACGCACTGGATTACTGTTCAACATATTTGCCGGCATTACCATCTTTATTTCTTGTTTAGGGTTATTTGGCCTATCAACATATACTGCACAAGTACGAACAAAAGAAATTGGTGTTAGAAAAGCATTGGGAATAAGTGTAGAAGGGGTTGTAAAGCTCCTAGCGAAAGACTTCGTAAAACTTATTCTGCTGGCCATCTTAATTGCTACACCAGTTGCTTGGTATATTATGAATGCTTGGCTGGAAAACTTCGCATACAAAGTAACATTAACATGGAGTGTATTTGCAATAGCTGGTTCCTTTGCAATACTTATCTCGTTAATTACCATAAGTTTCCAGGCGATTAAAGCGGCGTTGGCAAATCCAGTTAAGAGTTTGAGAAGTGAGTAGAGATTAGAATTTAGAACAATATGGAAAAGAAGTTGGAGGTCAGAAATCGGTTATCAGTTATCAGAAATTAATAAGGAGCTTACAAACTAAACCCTAAACTTCTAACCCCTAACCATAACCTAAAACCTAGCAAAAATGTTAAAAAACTACATAAAAATCGCGTTTAGAAACCTTTGGAAAAATAAGGGTTACGCTGCTATCAACATCTTCGGATTGGCAATTGGTTTAGCAACTTGCCTCATGATTACTTTGTTTGTTTTGGATGAGTTGAGTTACGATAAATTTAATACGAAAGCTGATCGAATTTATCGGATCAACACAGACATTCGTTTGAATGGGAGCGAATTCAAACATCATGTAACGCCAGCGCCTATGGCAAACGTTTTAATGAACGATTATCCAGCGATTGAAAAAGCAGTTCGTATCAGGGGCGGCGGCGATATGCTGGTGCAAAAAGACAATCAAACACTGGTTGAGCATAATGCTTTCTTCGCGGATCTAAATATCTTCAGCGTTTTTACTTTACCAATGATTTCTGGAAATCCAAAAACCGCTCTGAACCAGCCGAATACCATGGTAATTTCAGAATCCATTGCAAAAAAATACTTTAACAGTACCGATGTTGTTGGCAAAACGCTTAAGGTTAACAATACCACGCCTTACCTCATTACTGGCGTAATTAAAAACACGCCTGCCCAATCTCATTTGCATTTTAATTTTATCAGATCTTTTGTTGGTGATGAGGACGGTCGTTCAGACTTTTGGCTAAACAATAATTACTCAACTTATGTGCTTGTTAGTTCTGGAACAAATCAGCGAACGCTTGATGGTTATTTAAAAGAGGTAGCAAAAAAATATGCAGAACCGGAACTTCAAAACACTTTTCACAGCAATTTTAACGACCTCGAAAAAAAAGGAGATTTTTTCAAATACAGTTCTATTCCCCTAGCTAGAATTCATTTACACTCTACTTTAACGAACGAAATAGAACCATCTGGAAGCAGTCAGTACGTCTATATTTTTGTTGTTATCGCTATTTTTATCCTGTTGATTGCCTGTGTAAATTTCATGAATCTTTCTACTGCCCGCTCTGCAGGCCGTTCTAAGGAAGTTGGGATTAGAAAAGTTTTAGGCTCAGGCCGTTACAGCTTGGTGATGCAGTTCTTAACAGAATCTGTTTTAACCAGTTTTATAGCGTTGATTGTGTCCTTGTTAATTACCGAACTGTTTTTACCCTACTTTAATCAGTTGGCAGGAAAAGAAATTGTGCTAGGTTTATTTTCTAAAAAATTCCTATTGCCTTCCCTTCTGCTCATCACGACTGTTGTGGGCATTTTGGCCGGACTCTATCCTGCTTTTTTCCTTTCTTCTTTTGAACCAATAAAGGTGCTAAAAGGAAAACTATCTACGGGGTTTAAAGGCAGTTGGCTAAGAAATAGTTTAGTGGTTTTTCAATTTACAACTGCAATTATATTAATTGTAAGTACCCTCGTAATCTACAATCAATTAAATTTCATTCGAAATAAAAACCTCGGCTATAATAGAGAACAGGTTTTGGTTTTAAAAAACGTGTATTCGATGGGCAATCATGCACAAACATTTAAAAATGAAGTGCTACAAATTCCTGGAGTTATAGCCGGAACTCGAACCAATACTTTACCAACATCAGCTGCAGTTGAAAACTCAGATGCTTTTTCTAAAGATGCCTCCATGAATGCAAGTCAAACCGTAACGATAGCAGAATGGAATGTGGATGCAGACTATATTTCGACTTTAGGAATGACGATGGCGCAAGGAAGAAATTTTTCGACCCAGTTGCCTACCGATTCCGGAGCGATCTTGATTAATGAAGCTGCAGCCAAAATGTTGGGTTTTAATCATCCTCTGAAAGAAAAACTGTACGATTCTGATCAGGGTAAAAACATAAAAGCCCTACCAATTATAGGTGTAATAAAAGATTTTAATGCAGGGTCGATGCAACATAAAACTGCTCCTATTGTGTTCCGTCTGTCCAAATACGGAGATCGGTTTGCTTTTCGTATCAAGAGTAATAATATATCAAATGTGGTTAGCCAAATAGAAAGCAAATACCATGCGGTAGAACTTATGGCGGGTCAGCCTTTCATCTATTCTTTTATGGATGAAGATTTTAACCATCTTTATCAATCAGAACAACAAACGGGTAAGATTTTTATCACCTTCGCTTTTTTTGCGATTTTAATAGCCTGTTTAGGTTTGTTTGGATTGATTACTTATGCTGCCGAACAACGCACCAAAGAAATCGGCATCCGCAAAGTTTTGGGCGCAACCGTAACAAATGTTACCGCACTACTCTCCGCAGATTTCGTCAAACTGGTATTGCTCTCTATTGTAATCGCCACACCAATTGCATGGTTTGCCATGCAAAAATGGCTGCAAGGTTTTGCCTATCGTACTAATTTAAGTTGGTGGATTTTTGCCTTAGCCGGAATAATCGCTTTACTCATAGCATTGGCAACCGTAAGTTTCCAAGCCATAAAAGCCGCATTGGCAAATCCGGTTGAAAGTTTGAGAAGTGAGTAGAAGTTAGGGTTTAGGCGGTTAGGCGATAAGTTGTTCAGACGTTGAGGCGGTTAGACATTAAATCGTCTAGTTGCTCATTCATTTAGATAGAAATTAAATAAAGATAAAATGAAAAAGAGATCGGAGGTCAGAAATCAGTTGTCAGTTATGAGTGATAAGCAGTCAGTTGTTAGGCATGCAGTCATTGGTCTTTGCTCCTTATTCCTTGCTCCTAATACCTATAATCCTAATTCCTATTACCTAACACCTAACACCTAACAAAAATGTTCAAAAACTATATAAAAATCGCTTGGCGAAACATTTGGAAAAACAGATTATTCTCTCTCATCAGCATCATTAGTCTTTCTATCGGGGTTAGTGCTACGATGATCATTGGTATGATGATTTATTTCGAAAGCACCTTTGATACTTTTCATAAAGACGGAGACCTTATTTATCGCATTACCACTAATTATACAACCAAGGGGCAAGTAGATTATAATCGAGGAGTAGCGTTGCCGCTTACAAAACCGGTTGAAGACGGCATGACCGGAGTGGAAACGGCCAGCACATTTTTTCTAGCTGAGCCCAATAAAGTGGAGAACAAAATCGCTGAAACCACTTTCAAAAATCCTGAATTTGTAATCTATGCCGATGGCAATTATTTTAAATTAATTCATTATCAATGGCTAGCGGGAAACCCAACTTCTTCTTTAGAAAATCCGAATGAAGTGGTTTTAACCGCCAGCAGGGCCGAAAAATACTTTCCAAAACTAAATCCCACCCAAATAATTGGCAAAACATTAATTTACAATGACTCTGTGACCACCAAAGTGGTAGGAATTGTTGCAGACCTTACGCAAAGGACCGATTTTAATTGTAAAGAATTTATCTCTTTAAAAACTGGCTTGCAGACCGAATTTAAACAAGATTTTACGAGCGACAACTGGAATAGCACTAACTCCTCAACACAACTGTTCATAAAATTAAATAACAAAAATAGCAAGGCAAGTGTACAGAAGCAATTTCAGGCTTTAGCAAAAAAACATCAATCTGCGGACGCAAAAAAATATGGCTCAACAAGAAATTTCCATTTGCAGCCCTTAAGCGATATGCATTTTGACGCTAACTACGGCACATTTGATTTTAACCAATCACAAGCCAGCAAAAAAGTATTAACGAGCCTAATTCTTGCAGCAGCTTTTCTGTTGCTCTTAGGTTGCATCAATTTTATCAACCTTAACACAGCTCAAGCAACGCAAAGGGCAAAAGAAATTGGTGTTCGCAAAACGTTAGGAAGTTCTAAAAAACAGCTAATGTTCCAATTTATGGGAGAAACGTTTTTTCTGACTCTCTTAGCAGCATTATTTTCTTTGTTACTGGTGGCGTTTCTACTCAAAGTATTTGCAGATTTCCTTCCTGAAGGATTAACTTTTGGCCTACTGTTAAATCCGGTAGTTGCGTTGTATGTAATGCTATTGGTTCTTGTAGTCTCTATCCCGGGATTATATCCATCGGTTGTCCTCACTCGATTTAAGCCAATCTCCGTATTAAAAGGTCAAGCAATTCCAGGGGAGGGAAAATCCAGAGTTAGGCAATCTTTAACAGTTTTTCAATTTGTAATTGCTCAGGTCTTCATCATGGCAACGCTTTTGGTAGGAAAGCAAATTCATTACTTATTGCACAAAGACATGGGATTTAAAACCGACGCGATTGCGTATGTGAGAACTCCTTGGGCAGACAAAGACCTCAACAAAAGAGAACTTTTACTACAAAAAATAAAAGCCATTCCGCAAGTTTCCATAGCAAGTTTAGGAGGAAATGCGCCCGCATCTGGAAATATTCATTCCACCGATATCGACTTTGCAGATGGTAAAAAAGAAATCCATACAGAATTACAGTTTCTCTACGGAGATACAAGCTATCTTAACCTTTATCAACTTAAGCTTTTGGCAGGCAGAAATCTAATTTCTGATACGACCAAAGAGTTTGTGATTAACGAGGCTGCGATGCGCACTTTAGGTTTTAAAAATCCACAAGATGCTATCGGAAAAACGATTTTTGATGGAAATAGCAATCAGCATAATCCCATAGTCGGCGTTGTTGCAGATTTTAACCAACGCTCATTACGTTCGGGTATAGAACCAATGGCCTTGATTGGTGACTGGAGTAGACAACGGTTTAGCCAATTTCAGTTCATCCACTTTGCGCTGCAAAAAGACCATCCCGAAAATTGGGCCGAGACCATTGCAAAAGTAAATGCGGCTTGGAAAGAAGTTTATCCAACTGAAGATTTTGAGCCCACTTTTTTAGATAACGCCGTTAAAAAGTTCTATAAAAGCGAAACGAGTATGGCGATGCTCTTAAATTGGGCAACCGGATTATCCATCGTTATAAGTTGTTTGGGATTATTGGGATTGGTAATTTACACTACAGAAAAAAGAACCAAAGAAATTGGAATAAGAAAAGTTTTGGGAGCATCGGTAATCCAACTGGCTAAACTGCTTTGTATAGATTTTTTGGCCTTGGTAGGATTGGCTTTCATCATTGCTTTACCCATAGCTTGGTGGGGCGTTAACCAATGGATTTCTGACTTTACTTACCGAACGGAGCTTAGCTGGTGGCTATTTTTAATAAGTGGTGTTGGGATGATTTTGATTGCCTTGCTTACCATGAGTTTTAAAACTATAAAAACAGCAAATGAAAATCCGGTAAAAAGTCTGCGAAGTGAGTAAAATTTAGAGGTTAAGTCGATTAGTTGCTAAGTCGTTCATTCGTTTAAATAGCTAAAACCTTAACGCAGATAAAAACAGAAGTTAATAAAGAAAAAATGGAAAAGAAGTCGGAAGTGAGTTATCAGAAGTGAGTTATCAGAAGTCAGTTGTCAGCAGTCAGTTATCAGTTATCAGAAATTCATCTTCTTTGCTCTTTGTTCCTTAGTCCTTGTTCCTATTACCTCAAACCTAACCCCTACAACCTAACACCTATTACCTAATTCCCAACCAATGAACAAATTAGATTTTAAAATAGCAATACGCAGTTTTCTAAAGGGTAAATGGTACAACCTTTTGAATATTCTCGGCCTCGCGTTAGGTTTGGCCGCGTTTATTTTTGTTGCCCTGTATGTAAATCATGAAAAGAATTATGATCAATCGAACAAAAATATTAATCGAATCTTTTTGGTTGAAAGAGAGATGCCCAATGGAACATCTCCCTACACGCCCGCCCTGTTGGCCGCAGCCATAAAAAGCCAATGTGCAGAAGTGGAGGAAGTGGGCAGAATGAATACTGCACTATTTCAGATTCCTTTTTACACGCCGTCTGGAAAGTTTTTAATCAAGAAATGGACTGGCGCAGATTACTCGATCGCTAAAATTTTAAACATTCAGCCAAAAGGATTCAAGTTGAACCCAAACAGCTCTACTCCTACTGTTTTGCTATCAAAAAAAACCGCCAAAGCACTTTTCCCAAAAGACAGCATTATTGTTAATAAAACGGCAAACATGATGGCAAGATCTGGAATGCCAATTACTGTGGCCGGAGTGGTAAGAGACAAATCAGGCAATACAAACTTGAAGTTCGATTGCATCGGTTTCTCCGCCGACCTCGCTTCTGGAAAAGACCAAAGCTATGCCACTCAAATTTATCAAACCTTTTTATTGGTAAAACCTAATGCGGATATACCGCTCCTTTCAAAGAAGATTGACATGATATATCGTGAAGCGGCAGAAGCAGACACTAGTAATGTCGCAAAACAATTACTTAAACAAACCACAACTTCTACAATTTTTTTAGACCCCTTAAACAATCTTCATCTTAAACCGCATTATGGCTCTTCTGTAAATAATCAAATTGTGCAGAGCTTAAGCTTGCTGGCAATTATTATTTTGGTCATCACTGGCATCAATTTCACGAATCTTTATATTTCTCAGGCCAATAAACGAGCAAAAGAAGTTGGTGTTAAAAAAGTAAACGGCGTCGGCAAAAAACAAATCATCTCACAATTTATGTTAGAGATTTTTGCGCAGTGCTTTGTGGCCTTAATTCTCGCCGGTATTTTAGTAGTTGCGGCACTCCCTTTTCTCAATCAATTATTACAAGTTAATTTGTTAATTTCTGGCATCAACACTCAAATCATTTTTCAGGTATTGCTAACGCTGATATTATTGACCGCCTTAGCGGGCATCTATCCATCGCTTGTTATGGCAGGTTTTAAACCTGCTGAAGTATTGAGAGGAGACCAGTTTTCTATAGGCGGAAAGCTTTCTTTGCTCAAAAAATCGATAACGGTACTACAGTTTACCTGCGCGATTGTTTTTGCAATCACATTGATGGTGATTAATCAACAGGTAACATATATGAAAACAGAAAACCCTGGCTTTTCAGCCAAACAGGTTATTTACATAGATAATCTTGCGCTATACAACAACCCGAAAACTTTTGTGTCTCTTCGAAATAGGATTGAAGCGATGCCAGGTGTGAAAGTCGTTACTGTTGCCTCGAACGTACCAGGTGGAATTTTTCCTGCTTCGCATGAATATAATTTTCGAGAAAGAGCATTTTCAATGAACACAATTACCGTTGACTACGGATATTTTAAAACATTAGACATTGGTTTAAAGGAAGGTCATGTATTTAATTCAACATTACCCGGAGATTCTACCAATGCGATCATAAACGAAGCAGCGGCAAAGGCGATAAATTTAACCCAGCCCATCGGAAACACCATAAATGGATGTGGAGGAGCGTATAAAATTATCGGCGTAATAAAAGATGTAAAAGCCAATGGGTTTGAAGAAAACGTTAAGCCTACTATTTATCTGATGAATGATCATTGCGGACTTGCGAAAACACAAATTATGATTAGTGCAGAAAATAACGCCATCCCCACGATTTTAAAAACTTTAAACCGCGAGTGGAGAGACATCAACAAGCTAGATGGCGAAAATTTCAACTATCATTTCCTCGATGAATTATACGGGCAACTCTTTGTAAAACAGGAGCAATTGAAAGCAGTAGTCGGTTTTTTTACCGGACTTGCAATTTTTATTTCCGCATTAGGCTTCTTTTCTCTAGCAGCTCAGTCCATAAAATTAAGGATGAAAGAAATTGCGATTAGAAAAGTGTTTGGTGCAGATAAAGGCCAGTTAATGATAATTTTAAGCAAACCTTTTTTCTACATTGTTTTAATTGCGAATATTATTGCTTGGCCTGTTGCCCTTGTTCTTGTAAATAAATGGCTCCAAACCTTCGCTTATCGAGTCGACTTATCTGTTGTGCCGTTTGTAATGGCGCTATTGCTTTCGTTTATTATAGTTGCACTTACAGTCTGTTTGCAAATATTTAGAGCAATTGGATTTAAGCCTGCGGAGAAATTGAAGGAGTAGAAATGGGGAATCAGTTGTCAGCAGTCAGTTATCAGTTATCAGACATTAATAAGGAGCTTACAAACTGAACCCTAAACTTCTAACCCCTAACCATTACCTAACACCTATAAACTAATAACCCATCACCTAAACCCTAAACTTATCAATGAAATCTGCAGCGTTTAAAATAGCAATATCCCGAAAAGGATTTAAAACTAAGAGGTCTTGGTCGCCTGTAATGAGGCAGGATGCGTTAGAGGCAACAGCTAGTTCTAAAAATTTATTGTCTTTTGGATCGCGACAATCGGTAATAGAAATAGTTGGCACAAAAACTTTAGAATTAAGTTCAATCCTAGACACCGCTTTCCATCTCTCTTCGTCATCGACAAAATATTTATCAAACTTTTTTCGAAATAAAACTTCTGCCAACTCTGTTAAAGTTGAAATTGAAACAGCAATTTTTCCACTATTAATTGCTAAGACGATCGCTTCATTGCTAATTGTGTTCTCTATAAGTGCGGCACTGATAATAGTATTTGTATCGAAAACAAAGAAATCATTCTGCATCATTAAGAATATCATTAAGAATCTCTTCCGTAAGTCCCCTTTTTTTCATCTTACCGGCAAGGTCACTCAAAAAAAGTTTAAATTCCTCTTTAGAATCTGCCATCAGCTCTTTAGCTATCCTAACATTTATTTCTTGAGAAACTTTATCTTTCATTTGGCGCGACGACAAGTTCCATCTTTTAGCAACTTCATCTTCAACTTCAATAACAATACGTTCCATTTTACAAAACTTAATTCAAATCAAATATACAAATTAGCAATCGGAATTCAGCAGTCAGTTATCAGCAATCAGCCAATTCGTAATTCGTAAATCAAAAATCGTAAATCAATATGTTACTAGAACTAAGCAACATCTTTAAATGGGTAAACTCTGGCGGAAATAGGATTTTCCTCTTAAAAGACATCAACCTTAAAATAGAAGAAGGAGAATTTATCTCTATTATGGGGCCGTCTGGTTCGGGAAAATCCACCCTGCTGCACGTGATTGGTATGCTCGATAATTTTAATGAGGGAGAATATCATTTCCTCCATGAAAACGTCAATCGACTAAAAGAAAAGCAGCGCACCCGGCTATACAAACAATATATAGGTTTCGTTTTTCAAGCGTACCATCTTATAGACGAACTTACCGTTTATGAAAACATAGAAACGCCATTGCTTTACCAAGATGTAAAAAGTAGCGAGCGCAAAGCAATGGTTGCTGATATGTTAGATCGCTTTAACATTGTGGGCAAAAAAGACCTCTTCCCTGCACAATTAAGCGGCGGGCAGCAACAGATTGTTGGCATTGCCAGGGCGTTGATCAGTAAACCTAAACTTATTTTGGCCGATGAGCCGACGGGCAATTTGAACAGCAAGCAGGGAGAAGAGATTATGCAGTTGTTTAAACAACTTAATGAAGAAGGCGTTACCGTAATCCAGGTTACGCATTCTGAGAAAAATGCAGAATACGGTTCCAGAATTATCAACCTAATGGATGGGAAAATAGAATTTTAGCGATGCATGGGCAAAGGTTTTATGATGGACGACAAAATCCCATGGACTGGCAAATTAAAATTTCTTATTAAATTTTCATATTTTCGTGGCAAAATTTCCCTAACGTGTCAGATAGCTTAGTCATTATTCCAACCTACAACGAGAAAGAAAACATAGAGAAGATTATTAGGAAAGTATTTTCCTTAGCGCAGTCTTTTCATGTGCTCATTATCGATGACGGCTCGCCAGATGGTACGGCCAATATTGTAAAGCAGCTGCAAAATGAATATGATGGACATCTATTTTTAGAAGAACGTACCGGGAAACAGGGTTTGGGTACAGCTTACATCCATGGTTTTAAATGGGCTTTAAAGCGAGCTTACGCTTATATTTTCGAAATGGATGCCGATTTCTCTCACAACCCAGATGACCTTTTGCGCTTGCGCGAAGCTTGTTTACCTAAAACCGAAAACGGAGAACCGGGTGCAGATTTGGCCATTGGATCTAGGTATGTAAAAGGCGTAAATGTGGTTAACTGGCCAATGGGCAGGGTGCTGATGTCTTATTTCGCATCGATGTATGTACGCACTATTACTAGAATTAACATTCAAGATGCCACGGCGGGTTTTAAATGCTATCGTAGAATTGTGTTGGAAACCATTCCGTTAAACAAAATAAAATTTGTGGGCTATGCTTTTCAAATTGAAATGAAATATACCGTCATAAAATATGGTTTTAAGGTGATAGAAGTGCCCATTATCTTTACCGATAGAACAGAGGGAACGTCAAAAATGAGCACGGGTATTTTTAGAGAAGCGTTTATGGGAGTAATCCAAATGAAAGTGAACAGCTGGTTTAGAAACTACGATCGAAAAAAATAAATACCTCCATAATTTTTAGGTACGTCATTTAATTTTCTTTGAAAAAACAATTAAGTTTTAAATCGTTACCTGCTAGCAATTTTACCGTAAATTTAACCGAAAATTAAACCATATCTCAATTTTAAATTACACTTTTGCAAAAAATTTATAACAATACATGCAGAGTTACTCAGAATTTCTCGATCTAAGCGTTGGTTTTCCACAAGAAGGCTTCGACGTTATCGATGATGAACTTTATTTTCAGGATTTAAACCTGATGGAAATGATAGAAACCTACGGTACTCCCCTACGTTTTACCTATCTGCCCATGATTACCAAGAAAATTCAGCAAGCTAAAATTCTTTTCCAAACCGCAATTTTAAAAAACAATTATCGCGGCGATTATAAATATTGCTATTGCACCAAAAGCTCGCATTTTAAGCACATTGTAGAAGAAGCCTTAAAAAACGACATCCATCTGGAAACTTCTTCGGCTTTTGATATGCCGATGATTGACGCGCTAGAGAAAAAAGGTAAGTTGACAAAGGATACCACCATCATTTGTAACGGTTTTAAAACCTACCAATACAAAACGTATATTATTGATATGTTGCATGATGGGTTTAAAAACATAATCCCCGTTTTGGATAACAAAGAGGAATTTAACCTTTTTGATGATGAAGTGGAAATGGACACACCATGCAACCTAGGTATTCGCATTGCAGCAGAAGAACAACCAGATTCTCAGTTCTATACTTCTCGCTTGGGTGTTAGGATGGAAGACATTATAGATTTTTACAACAATAAAATTCTTCCCAATCCAAATTTCAAGGTTAAATTATTACACTTTTTTATCAACTCTGGTATTTCTGATACTCCTTATTATTGGAACGAGTTAGAGAAATACGTTACGCTTTATTGCAAGTTCAAAAAAATAAATCCAGATTTAGATACGCTAGATATTGGCGGCGGCATGCCTTTTAAAGATTCTTTGGTCTTCGATTTCGATTACGAATACATGGTACACGAAATTGTAAAACGTATTAAAGAAATTTGTGCCATCCACGAAGTGATAGAACCAAACATCATTACAGAGTTTGGAAAGTACACGGTTGCCGAAGCATCTGGTATTTTGTACAAAGTATTAGGTAGAAAGCAACAAAACGACCGCGAAAAATGGTTGATGTTGGATGGATCTTTCATTACCAATCTGCCAGATGTTTGGGCATTAAATCAAAAATACATTTTGCTGCCCATAAACAATTGGGACTCAGAATATGAGCGCGTTAACCTTGGTGGCATTACCTGCGACGGACAGGATTACTACAATCAAGAAGCGCACATGAACAGTGTATTTATGCCAAAAACACGCAAAGTGCAATACCTTGGCTTTTTTAACACCGGTGCTTACCAAGAAGTTTTAAGCGGTTATGGCGGCATCCACCATTGCTTGTTGCCTAGTCCAAAGCACGTCATTATCCGTAGAAATAGAGACGAAAGTTTTAACTTCGAAGTGTTTGGAGAAGAGCAGAATAGCAAACAAGTGTTGAAGATATTGGGTTATTAATTCCCCAAAATTCAGTCATAAAAAAAAGCGAAATCGTAATGATTTCGCTTTTTTCGTTTAATAATTCTCGTTGCTTATGGTGCGAAAGAACCATTAGCAACATGCAATTTATAAAAAGTTATAGTTTGATAAAAACCGTCGGTAACCCTATACTTTTTTCCTGATTCATCGTAAAGATTCAGTTCAAATTTCGCTTGCACAAGCAAATATTTATCATTTATTTTTTCTGACTTGATAACTTCAAATTTAGAATCCTTTTGTATGTAAGCTGTGCCCAGATTAACTTTACGTAAAATGGAACCACCAGGCACATAAGAAGTCAATCCAACCGGATAGTTTCTAGTCCAAAAATCCATCACTATGCCATCAGTATTTTGTTCTATCGTATAATCCGTTGCGAATCTCTTCATGCCTGTAGAAAATAAGCTTGCATTGTCAGGGTAAGCCCAGACCGGATTACTATATAATGTTAATTCATTTTGATTGAATTTTTTTGCAAAAGTGATCTTTACCGAACCAGGGCTAAGATTTAGCTCCTTGTAAACGGAGTACATTAAAGAATCCGGCTCGCCATATAGGTGTGAATTCCCTATAGATCCCCAAGAGCGCCTACCAACTAATTCTTTATCATAAGGCTTTACGTCTACTCCACTATTACCAATCCCATTTCCACCAAGTTCCGTACTTACAAAACTAACACCGTCTAATTTAAAAGATATGCTGTCTTTTAAATAGGGAGTTACTTTTTCGATTGTGGGTTTTTCTACTACTGGAGCTGTAGGTTTTTCCTTCTTACAGGAGAAGACAAGTGGGATTAAGCCCACGAGAACATAATTTAAATTTTTCATAAACTTTGATTTCAAAATGTGTGTGTCCACGAAGATAAAAAAATTAATTTCCTAATTTTTATTAACCTTTACATTTCCCAAGCGTATCTATATTTTCTCACTAAACTTCAATAGAACATAGTATCCTATTCATTTCTTTAGAAAAGGAATGATAATGATAGGTATTTAAAGCCTTGTATTATTAATTTGTTTCTTTATAGTGTACAGAATATTTCAACTTTTTAAGCCGGGGTATTTTTTTTATATTTGATTATGGAACGATACGAAATATTCGACAGAATTATGGTTACCGATGGGCTGATGCGTGGAAGGCCCACCATACGTGGGTTGCGATTTCTAGTGTCTGATGTACTCGAACTGTTGGCAAGTGGAATGAGCGAAGCACAAATCTTGGAGGAGCATCCAATCCTTGAAAGGGAAGATATTAAGGCAGCGTTACTGTACAGCGCACAAAAAGTTGACGATGATTTAGTCGATGATTGAATGGGAAATTTGGATTGACGCAAACATTTCTCCCATTATTGCAAAATGGATTTCCGAATATACGGGCGTAAAAACATAGTCATGCTTCAGTTTAAATTTGCATTTTGTAGAAGACAAAATGATTTATGAATTGGCTCAGGTTTATGGACATGTAATTATAATATCAAAAGATTCAGATTTCATCGAGCTAATAGATTGGTATGGTTCTCCTCCAAAACTTATTTTGATAAAATTTGGAAACTGTTCAAATAAAGTATTTTGGAAAAAGTTGAAACCAAGAATTAATTCAGCTTTAGAACTTCTTCTGAATGAAAAAAACGAAGTTAGTATGATTAGTATAACATAAAAAAAATATGAATTTCGGCAAAGTAGAAGACCCATCTCTAATAGATTTTACACTTCCGGCAGATGCCGAGGAAACATCAGCCATTTTAAAAGCAAATAAAAAAAATCAATCTTTCGAGGCTTATGTAGGTTGTGCAAAATGGAATAAGGCCGATTTGAAAGGCTTTTATCCCAAGGGAACAAAAGATGAGTTGACTTATTATGCTACACAATTTAATTCTATTGAGCTAAATGCCACGTTTTATGGCATGCCTAGCATAGACCAAGTAAAGACATGGCGAGAAAAAACACCAGCAAATTTTAAGTTTTTTCCAAAATTAACCAACAGCATTAGTCATTTTAAAAGATTGATTGATGTGAAAGAGCCAATTCAAGTATATTGCGACTCGATAGCCAACTTTGAGGATAAGCTGGGCATGGCATTTTTGCAACTGCACGATAATTTTAAACCGAAAGATTTTGATCGGTTGGAAAAAGCAATAGAGGGTTTTCCGAAAGTAATTCCGCTAGCGGTAGAACTTAGAAACGAAGAATGGTTCTCAAACCCAGATATTTTAAATAAAACCACCAACCTTTTCGAGGAAAACAACATCGCCAACATTATTGTAGATACCGCGGGCAGACGAGATATGCTGCACATGCACCTAACTTCGCCTACCGCTTTTATTCGTTTTGTTGGGGCAAATGACGATGAAATTGATAAAAAGCGTTTAGATGATTGGATAGAAAGAATATCGACTTGGAAAAAAGAAGGTTTACAGAATTTGTACTTCTTTGTCCATCAAAACATAGAACTTTCCTCGCCTTTACTATCTGCATACTTCATCAAAAAATTAAACAAAGAACTAGGTTTAGAACTTAAAATTCCAGAAATGTCGCCTAATTAATCGTTGCAAACTACATTCATGTTGTAAAAAGAAAACTAATTTCTTACCTTAGGTTTATGCTAGATGAGCTCAACCTGCGCAAAATAATGGTAATAGACATTGAAACTGTTCCGCAATATAGCGCTTACAGCGAAGTGCCAGAAAATTTACAATCGCTTTGGGAAGCTAAAACAAAGTTTCAACGGAAACCAGAGCAAACGCCTGATGAATTTTATGAGCGTGCAGGTATTTTGGCAGAATTTGGAAAAATCATCTGCATCAGTATGGGGATTTTCCAGAAAGAGGATGAAGTTTTTAAGTTACGCATCAAATCTTTATATGGCGATAATGAAACTGATTTGCTGACTTCATTTATAGCGCTACTAAAAAAATACAACACCGATCTAACATTTTGCGCCCACAACGGCAAAGAATTCGACTATCCGTATCTGTGCAGGCGCATGGTGGTTAATGGGTTAAATATTCCACGGCAATTAAGCATTGCGGGAAAGAAACCCTGGGAAAACCCCCATTTAGATACCATGGAGCTTTGGAAGTTTGGCGATTACAAACACTACACCTCTTTAAATCTTTTAGCCACGATATTAAACATCGACACTCCAAAAGACGACATCAGCGGAAGCGATGTAAGAAAAGTGTATTATGAAGACAACGACTTGGCAAGAATTGTAACTTATTGCCAAAAAGATGTGATCACAACTGCCCAAATCTTATTAAAGTTTAAGGGTATGAAGACCATCGACAAAGAAAACATTACCATTGTAAGCTAATGCTCAGCGTAAATAATTTAAGCATAAGCTTTTATAACAATGATGAAAAAACGTGGAGTTCTGCCATAAACGATGTTAGTTTCCAGGTACAGGCAGGTTCTGTTTTGGGCATTGTAGGCGAATCTGGCTGTGGCAAAACTACTTTAGGACGTAGTATTTTAAGACTTATTGAGCCCACTTCTGGCAAAATTTTGTTCGATAAACAAGATATTTTAGAGTTAGGAAAATCCAAATTACGTAAGCTCAGAAAAGACATTCAAATCATCTTTCAAGATCCTTATGCGGCGCTAAATCCTAAGCTTACCGTTGGCCAGTCTATTCTAGAACCGATGCAAGTGCAAAGTGTGTTTGCTAACAATTTAGAATGAAAGGCCGAGGTAATAAAGCTACTATTGCAAGTAGGTTTGCAAGAAAATCACTTTAACCGTTATCCACACCAGTTTAGTGGAGGCCAAAGACAGCGCGTTGTAATTGCCCGAGCATTGGCTTTGAAGCCCAAATTTATCATTTGTGATGAAGCTGTCTCGGCATTAGATGTTTCTGTACAAGCGCAAATCTTAAATCTACTAAAAGATTTACAAAAAGAATTTGGCCCTACTTATGTCTTTATTTCGCATGATCTGGCCGTGGTTAAACATATTTCGGATCGTATTTTAGTAATGAACAAAGGTAAGGTTGAGGAGGAAGGATTTTCTGAGGAACTTTTCTATCACCCAAAATCACTATACACTAAAAAATTGATAGATGCCATTCCCGGAAAATTTCTCCATTCGTAACCAATTACTTTTAAATTGTCTTTTTAAATTAACCTACTACCAAAACCAAAAAGGTGGTTTTCTGTTAATATAGCAATAAACTTATAACCTAAATCTTACAACACGTAAACCATCCCTTTTTAACTTTTTACGTATCTTCGGTAAATAATGTTCCTTTATGGCAAAAAACAAAGCGTCTAATATAAAAGCTGTGCTAAACCAATTGGTTAGCGATATTTTCGAGAAAAATGGCAACCAGCTACTTAATTATAAGCAAGTATCTGCTAAACTGAACCTAAACGACGAGGAATCTAAAAAAACCATTTTAGAAATTTTAAAAGAAGGTAAAACTTCTGGTGCATTTTTAGAACCAAGTCCGGGGAAGTTTAAAATTAAAGACTTAAAAAACTTTCTTATTGGTCGTGTAGACATGACGGCAGATGGCTCGGCCTACATTGTTCCCGATGATGAATTTGAGAAAGATGTATTCGTTGCGCCAAGAAAACTTCGAAATGCTTTGCATGGAGATACTGTTAAAGTTTACGTATTTGCTAAAAAGAACGGCCGTAAAAACGAAGGTGAGGTTGTAGAAATCATCAAAAGGGCAAAATCAGACTTTACAGGCGTAATTAAACTGTCGGATAAATTTGCGTTCGTAATGGCCGATGATAAGAAGATGATGCACGATATATTTGTGCCGTTATCAGAAATAGGTGAGGCTAAAAATGGACAAAAGGTTTTGGTAACCTTAACCGATTGGCCAGAAGGCGCTAAAAACCCGATAGGTACCATAAAACACGTATTAGGCGACCAGGGAGACAATGAAACTGAAATGAATGCCATATTGGCTCAGTACGGTTTTCCGTTATCTTTCCCAAAAGAGGTTGAAGCAGAAGCCAACGCCATTTCTGCTAAAATTACAGATACAGAAATCGAAAAACGTAAAGATTTTCGGGAAGCGTTAACCTTTACCATAGATCCGGCAGATGCTAAAGATTTTGACGATGCCATCTCCTACCAACAACTTCCTAACGGAAATCATCAAATTGGAGTGCACATTGCAGATGTTTCTCATTATGTAATAGAAGGCACAGAATTGGATAAAGAAGCTTATGCAAGAGCCACTTCTGTGTATTTGGTAGATCGTGTAATACCTATGTTGCCAGAAAGCTTAAGTAACAATTTGTGTTCACTTAGGCCAAAAGAAGATAAATTATGTTTCTCTGCGGTGTTCGAGTTAGATAACGAAGCTAACGTTAAAGAAGAATGGTTTGGCAGAACTGTAATCCATTCTGACAGAAGATTTGCTTATGAAGAGGCCCAAGAAGTGTTAGAAAACAAGGCTGGCGATTGTGTTGAAGCATTGCTTAAATTAAACGAATTAGCCTATATTTTACGCGACAGGAAATTTAAAAACGGCGCCATCAGTTTCGAAAGTACCGAAGTAAAGTTTCAACTAGACGATAACGGAAAACCTATTGGCGTTTTTGTAAAAGAAAGAAAAGATGCGCATAAGCTAATTGAGGATTATATGCTTTTGGCCAATAGAAAAGTTGCCGAATTCATCGCAAAAAAAGGAAAGGGAAATAAAAAGTTAACCTTTGTTTACAGAGTGCACGATTCTCCAAAGTTAGAAAGCTTAGAGGCTTTTGCCACGTTTGCATCTAGATTTGGCTATAAAATCAATACAAAAACAGATAAGGAAATTGCCAAGTCTTTAAATTATTTGATGGCCGATGTTGAAGGTAAAAAGGAACAAAACATCCTCACCTCACTAGCTATTAGATCTATGGCCAAAGCCATTTACACTACTAAGAAAACAAGCCATTATGGTTTGGCTTTCGATTATTACACCCATTTTACCTCGCCCATACGCCGTTATCCAGATGTAATGGCGCACCGCTTGTTGCAGAGTTATCTTGATGACAAAAAATCGGCAGACGCAGAACTTTATGAAGCCGCTTGTGCACACTCATCTTCTATGGAAAAAAGAGCCGCGGAGGCAGAGCGTGCTTCGATAAAATACAAGCAAGCAGAATATTTAGAAAACAACATTGGCACCGCTTACAAAGGCATTATTTCTGGAGTTACAGAATGGGGTATGTATGTAGAGATTGAAGAGAACAAATGCGAAGGCATGATTCGTTTACGAGACATAGCTGATGATTTTTACGTGCTCGACGAGAAAAATTACTGTATTATTGGCCAACGAAAGCATAAAAAATACCAACTGGGCGACGAAGTGATGATTAGGGTTAAAAAAGTAGACCTATCCAAACGCCAAATAGACTTTACGTTAATTCCCGATTAATCATTTAAATTACCATTCCGTGTCGATGCCGCCAATAGAAGAACTTCAGCAATTATTAGAAAAATCAATAAAAAACTTAGCATTTCCAGCTGCTCCTAACCGTTTATATGACCCTATAAAATACATTTTAAGTTTAGGCGGTAAACGGATTAGACCACTTTTGGTTCTTATGTCGACCGAGCTTTTTGGCAAAGATGCCGCAGAAAGTATTCATGCAGCTATGGCCGTAGAAATCTTCCATAACTTTACTTTAGTTCACGATGACATTATGGACAATGCGCCTTTGCGTAGAGGAAAGGAAACTATACATAAGAAATGGGACGTAAACACGGCCATTTTAAGTGGTGATGTAATGATGGTAGAAGCCAATAAACACATAGCAAAAGTTAACACCAGCTATCTTAAAGAAGCATTAGACACCTTTAATAATACCGCCCAGGGTGTTTGTGAAGGACAGCAGTTGGATATGGACTTTGAGGCCCGCAACGATGTAAGTATTGATGAATACCTGAACATGATTAGGCTAAAAACCGCTGTATTATTAGGTGGCGCACTAAAATTGGGGGCAGTCCTAGCGGGCGCATCCAAACAAGATGCAAACCTTATTTATCAATTTGGTGAAAATATCGGCATCGCTTTTCAACTGCACGACGATATTCTGGATGTATACGCCGACCCCAAAAAATTTGGCAAACAGGTTGGTGGCGATATCATTGCAAATAAAAAAACTTATCTGTTGTTAAAGGCAATTGAGTTGGCAAAGGGAGAGCAAAAAGAAACGCTAGATAAATGGATGGCTACAAAATATGTAGACATCAAAGAAAAGCTTGCTCAAGTAAAACGAATTTACGATGAGTTGGAAATTGACAAAATTGCTAAAGAACAAATGGATTTTTATCTTCAGAAAGCCCTTCACATTTTCGACGAAATAAACGTAAGTGACGACCGGAAGGCTGGTTTATTGATTCTTACCAACCAGCTTATTACTAGAGATTATTGAGGAATTGAAAGGAAGTCGAAGGTTGGTGGTCGGAGGTCGGAGGTCGGACCAACGCTAGCGTACGCGTGTCGCGTGTGAAACATAAAGAACTTGACCTCTCGAGCGATTTACATCGCAACTCTTAAACTAAATGCATAAAAAAAGCCCTTTCGAAAAAATCGAAAGGGCTTTTAAATATATTTTTGAAAGATTAATCTACTTTCTTTCCACCGTCTAACTCGTCCTTAAGTTTCTGCAACTCATCAAATTTACCGTCGGCAGCCAACTTTGCCTGTTGAGGCCAAGTAGCAGGTACAGCGGTATTGTAGTTGCTACCAGCTTCTGCAAGTAACTCTTCTATCTTCGCAACCTTAGCTTTTGCTAAGTCAGCAAATGTAACAATGCCATGGCTTACTAAAATTTCCGCAATTTTAGGTTCAACTCCTTCTACCAAAGTCAAATCATCAGCCTTTGCTTCAGCTTTCTCTTTTTTTGCAGGTGCTTTTTTGGCTGGTGCTTCAACAGCAATTTTAACTTCTTTAGCTACAACTTCTTTTTTGGCAGCTGGTGCTTTTTTTACTGGCTCGGCAACCACTTCACCCTCTACAAACGGAAGAATAGAAACATAAGACTTGTTGTCAGCTTTCTTTCTAAAAATTACCGTACCATCAATCAATGCAAATAAAGTATGATCTTTACCCAAGCCAACATTCTTATCAGGATTGTGTTTTGTACCACGCTGACGAACTAAAATATTTCCAGCTATCGCTACCTGTCCGCCAAAAATCTTGATACCCAAACGCTTGCTATGCGATTCGCGACCGTTTCTGGAACTACCGGCTCCTTTTTTGTGTGCCATGTTTTATATTTTTTTTTACCCGCTAAAAGCGAATAGGAGTTAAAAATTTAATTATAGAGTAATGTCTCCAATTTGTATTTTGGTGAACTGTTGGCGGTGGCCATTTTTCTTTTTGTATCCTTTTCTACGTTTTTTGTGGAAAATGATCACTTTATCACCTTTTAAATGAGACACGATCTTAGCCGAAATCTTAGCGCCCTTTACTGCAGGTGTACCCACAGTAATTGCTCCACCGTTATCAACCAACAATACATTGTCAAATTCAATACTAGCGCCTTCATCTCCTTGCAACCTGTGTACAAAAAGATGCTGGTCTTTGGCAACCTTAAATTGCTGTCCTGCTATATTTACTATTGCGTACATTGTTTTAAAAATTAATTTTCTGTTTTTATTTAATGAGGTGCAAATATAGCACAAATACATCTTAAACACAAACGGTTATCAAAGATATTTTTTAGAGCAATTAAGGCAGGGAACGTGAGACTTGAGTTGTGTGAAACGACTGTTTTTCTTTTATTTCGCTTTAATCTTTTGGCTTTCAGCTTTGGTCTTTCAGCTTCAATCTTTTGGCTTTGATCTTTGGTCTTTCAGCTTTAAGGTTGATCTTTCAACTTTGCTCCTTGTTATTTCTCTGGGCGTGCTCCAAGCTGCGCAAGGGTCAGGCTATTCACTCCAAATCCTCGCTCGTTCCTCGCTGTGGGTTTTCCGCTGCTATCCTTCACGCAAAAAGAAATCAGCTGTCAAGAAATCAGCAATTAAATAAGCGCCCAACTGTTTACAAAGGGATGTTTTGCGTTAGGTAGAAGGGGCTTGGTGCCAATATCTTTTTTATTGGCACGGTAGCGAAGCGAACACCCGGATAGCCCGACCCGAGAGATGGGCAAAAGCGAAGCCGAGGGTAACGCCCACCGAGTTAGGATTTCAGATTTACGAGTTACGATTTTAAAGTTACGATTGCAGGGCGGAAAACACACCTTCAACCTCAGTCTCACCCTCAACCTTATCATTCTCAACCTTATTTCCCGCTTCGTCTTTCGGCCATGTTAATGGTTTCTTCTATCGCTTTGCGCACACCTACGGCCGCACCAACCAATTTTGGGTTACCATCAAAGTTGGCATAAATTACCACGCGTTTACTCTTTTCCTTATAGTTAAACACAATTACATAGCGCGGAATTTGTTTCGATGTTGGGCTTTTCTCGCCAAGCGTATCTGGAAAGTTCCACAAACCCAGCTCTCTCGCCTTGCTATGCAAATAAATGATGTTATCGTGGTTTAACAAAACTTTTTTCCTAACCATCGAATCACGGCTATTGATGTACTGATACTCGCCGGTAACAGAATTATAATGATTTTCCAAAGAATCATTTACGCCCCAGCTGTATTGTACCGAAACAAAATCGTTTAACCGAAAAGGGGCATTCCTAAAAATAGGAATGTAATATGCCACACAATAGATGATAAATGGCACGATAACCGTTAAGGCCAAAAAAATCTTTTTTGCTTTATTGCTCATAATTTATTTTTGCTACTTCTATTCTGTTTGGATCAAACTCTCCCTCCCACTTGGCAATTACTACCGATGCCAAACAATTGCCTATTACATTTACCGATGTTCTTGCCATATCCATGAGTTCATCTATTCCTAGAATAATAAAAATAGGCCAAGTGGGCAAACCAAACGACGCTGCTGTTCCCAGTAAAATAACCAAAGATGCCCTCGGAACGCCCGCAACGCCTTTGCTTGTAAGCATTAACGTAAACACAATGACCAACTCATGCCCAAATGTTAACGGTATGTTGGCCGCTTGCGCCACAAAAACTGCGGCAAGCGACAAATATAAGGTTGTTCCATCTAAATTGAAACTATAACCAGTTGGCATAACAAAAGCCACAATTTTGCGCGGCACGCCAATGCCAACCATGGCCTTCATAGCGCGTGGCAATGCTGCTTCAGAACTTGTGGTGGCAAATGCAATAGATACTGGTTCTGCAATGGCTTTTATAAATGTTTTTATGGGCAATTTAATAATAAGCGCTATGGGCAACAACACTAACAACATAAACGCTACCAGCGCTGCATAAAGTGTAATGAGCAAATGAAATAAGTTTACCAAAACGCCCAAGCCCATGTGGCCAACCGTATAGGCCATAGCTGCGCCCACCCCTATCGGGGCAAACAGCATAACCACGTTGGTAAACTTAAACATGGTTTCTGAAAGACTCTCTGTGAATTTTATCATGGGCTCTCGCTGAGCCATTGGCACCATGATTAAGGCTATGCCAAAAAGTACGCTAAAAATTACAATCTGTAACACATCTCCCTCTGCCATAGATTTTACTATGCTATCTGGAAAAACGTGTAAAACAACTTCTTTGGCTGTTTGCGGAACTACCTTAGGTATTTCATGCGTTATGGCATCTGCCTGCCTAATGCCTACACCAGCTTTACTTATATTTATAGCTGCAAGGCCAATAAAAAGGGCAAAAGTAGTAACTACTTCAAAATACAGTAGCGACTTCCAACCCATTCTTCCCACCTGCTTTATGTCTGAGTGGCCAGCTATGCCATATACCAAGGTGGCAAAAATAAGTGGTGCGATAATTACTTTTATAAGTTTAAGGAAGATCTGACTAAGGATCTGGAGACTTTGCCCGAAAAAAGGAAAATCATGCCCGATGGATATGCCCACAAAAAGGGAAACCATAATCCAAAAAGTAAGCGTTTTTTTTATAAAGCCGTAAAAGAAGATGAAACCAAGTACCAACCAGCGCAAAACGAAAAAGACCACATGGGTTTGCTCGCTCAACACAATGTTCCATCCAAGTCCATCGGTTAAAAATATAAACGCGCTATAGCTTAAAAAGGCTACAACACCAGTAATAAAAAGCCAAAAAGATGTTTTTTTAGGTAAAAAATAAAACAACAGACCTGCTGCCGTTAACGCATATAGCGGCAAATAGTCTCTGTAAGTAATTAAGTCGGTGCTTTTCTCTCCAGCTGATATAACCTCTATGTATCCTAAAACTTGTACAACAATAGCCAATAAAAAAACGCAAATTGTTGCTATTAAAACAGATTTATTTCTCTTCATAGTTTTGGCTTACCAACAAAAGTAATTATTTGCAAGTACTAAGCAAACAATTATTAATTTTGCCCAGAAGGGTGTAACTTTAAGAACCGGTTCTTATCTAAAACTAAATCGCATTTTTTTAATGGAGCAAAAAGACAAGTTATTTAAAGAAATATTCGCGGCAAATTCCAAGAAGATATTCCACTTGTGCTATGGCTATACAGGCGATGCCGATTCGGCAAATGACTTGCTACAAGAAACTTTTTTAAAAGTATGGCAGAATTTAGATAAGTTTCGAAACAAATCGCTCATCTCTACCTGGATCTATAGAATTGCAGTAAACACCTGCTTAACCTACCTTAGGTCAGAAAAAAGACAAGCAAAAGACGAGCTGACAGAGAACATCATCGAGACGCAAACAGAAGAATTCTCGGAGAAAAACGAACAGGTGGCGCTCCTTTACACCTGCATTTCTAAATTAGAGGAAAATGATCGTTTACTTATTACCATGGTGTTAGATGAATTGCCCTACCCAGAAATAGCAGAAGTAGTTGGAATTAGCGAGGGCAATTTAAGGGTAAAAATACACCGCATTAAACAGAAATTAACCGACTTATATAAGCAATATGCAAGCGTTTGATGAACTACAAGAATTGTGGCAAAAACACGATGTGGAAATTAAGTTTTCTGCAGAAGAAATGTTGCTACAAGCAAAAAAAGAAGTAAATGCCATCCGCAGCAAATCTTTGCTAAATATCTTGGGAATGGCATTTTCATTCTTCGCCTTCGCTTTTGCGTGGGTGTATTATAGCTATGAAAGATGGACCACCCATGTAGGGTTTGCCTTTATTTTAATAGCCATTTTCGTATCTACCATAATGCTGATAAGAGATTACCGACTCCTTGCAAAAAAGGATTTCACCATTAATCCTACCCTATTTTTAGGAAAACTGCAACGCTACCAAAAGAGTAGATTTAAGCTCTACAACCAAATGTATTGGCTTTATACCGTGGTATTTACATTAGGTTTTGTACTTGCTTTTCTAGAGACTTTGGAGCAGTTAACAGACTTCGAAAAAATTATTACTTTAGGTTTTAGCTTTCTTTGGATTGTTTTTTGCGCTACGGTTTTAAGAAAAATTGTATTAAGAGCAGAAAAGGAACGGATTGCCTTGTTGATTGAAAAATTTGAGCGAATTGGCAATCAGTTGAAAGGAAGTTAATTGCCTTTTGGCTCTTCTTTTAAAAAAGTATGAAGCCACTAGTATTCTTTATTTCCTTATTTATTTGGAGCCATATAGCATTTGCTCAGTTTCCTTCTTCGCCCATTATAATAAATTTTGAGCGTGATTTTAAAGGTAAACCCGACAAAAATTCCCCTTTTGTAGCTTTAACCGTGCTTACGTGGGAATATTCCTATCAAACTGAAATCCGTCGAGATCATTTGACAATCACCTTTCAACACGAATATAAAATAGAAAAAGGCTTATCTTGGGTTAAATTAGAAAGGCTTAAAGATCCAGCACTAAAAGCGAGGGTTTTGCACCACGAACAGGGGCATGTAAACATTAGTTTTATCATGGTTAAAGAAGCTGATCGAGTACTGTCTAGCCGTACCTATTCTAAAAAGGATTATAGATCAGAGATTGGGATGCTCGCATCTAGCATAAGTGAGTTTTTCGACACCATGCAGAAAAATTATGATGACGAGACCGAGCATGGAAGCAATTATAAAATGCAGCAGCGCTGGGATAAAATCATCCAAGAAAAAATGGAAGAGGTAACGGGAGAAAAAGTTTGAGATTGAGGTTGAGGGCTAGCTAAAACTCTTGAAAATTTAGACGGAAATAAAATTCTTTAAGTTCCCCCTTGGAAAGCAACTCGTTTTTATTTGTTGCATGATGAAACTGCTATCGCCTATTTTAATTCATCCATTTTTATCGAACCATTTGCGATTTCGGATTTTCTTAGAGAATATTCTGAAGATTTAAATCAATGGATAATTTGCTTATCAAGATTGTTTTTTGAGCTACCATTTTGCTGAATTCAAGGACTATCACAACACATATTTTCAATCTGAATAAATTGCAGATTAGATTTTAGGGAATTTTCAAAATCTAGATATAAAAGTAACACAAATTGGAAAACTAGGTTTAAAGATACTTTTACGATAACGAAGTTTTGTTAAAAGACTGGCGATTATATTTTCTTATTTTTAGCAGAAATTGTTAAACTCACCTTCTTTTTCGTCAAAAAGAAAGTAACTTTATCGAGCCTATTTTTTGTCTCAACTGCTATAGTTATATGAATTCTTTAAAAGCGCTTACTAAGACCAGATGGAAGATTGAACCAAATAAGGTTACAATTTACCCATTTGGAATGATTTTGGTTATCGGAGTAGCGTTGGCAGCAGTTTTTTCATTAATTCTTTTGTCCTTTATTTTTTTAATGCCGAGCCTTGCTGGCAATTTATCCATCTATTTGTTTATCATCCTAATGTTTCTACCTTGTCTTATTTTCGGCACCACAAATATTCAGTTCGATAATGAAACCGGGGTTATGCGTAAGAAACTTTCTGGTATTTTACCGATTTCTATCATAAGGTTTAATAAATTGTTTGGGATTAACGTAGTTAATAATTTAAGTGGAGGATACATATACCGCATTTATCGCAACGATAACAGATATGGAAAAGGCATTGCGGTTTCTTGCAACTATGGAAAAAAAGAAGACTTGAATGCCATATTGTTTGTCCGCGAAGTAATCCCGTTGATACACGCCTTCTTAGATAAGCACGCACCGTTAGAAAAATCAACCGAACGCATTAAAAATTTTAAATATTTTGTACAACAACAAGGAAATTATATTGTTAAAAATAACAAAGTTCTACCGTTTATCTTCTCCCCAATTCTTTTTTTTATCGGCGCACACGAAATTAGCCCCTTTGCGTGGGTCGGCTTTGAAAGCGACTTCACAAAATTATTAGTATCATTTGCGCTCATGGTCATAGGAATAGCTGTTTTTTTGGCAACTTTTACAAAGATATCTATAGATTCGACTTCTGGTATTGTAGGTAGAAAAGGGATATTCAACAGAGTAAACAAGGTTTACAATTTAAAGGACTTTGAGGGCGTTAGAACGGTTAGAAAAAGCGTAAATTTTGTTTATTCGGGGACGGATATATACATAAGTTTCAGGAATGAAAACCAGAATAAACAAGAAAGTCTTTTAATGAGAACGCTTAATAAAAGCAAAAACATAACCAGGTTTATTGCAGAGCTAAATCAGATAGTTGCGGAAAACAATACAGCTTCGTGATATTGACTATAAGATTTTCAGCCTTTTATATTAGCGAGAGAAATCTTAGATTGTCTCTTTAAAGCGAATTTTTCACTGTACGTTGTATGGCGCATTTGCCATAATCTCATATCAACAAGAAAACAACTAACTGAACGACCTTAAAACATTTTTGGAAAGAAAATAACTCCAAAAACTATTACGGCAAAAATAGCTGCCACCAACACAGCGGCGGCGGCCATATCTTTAATGCGGGCTATATTTTTATTTTGTTCTTGCGATACCACATCTGCCAGTTTTTCAATCGAAGAATTAACAAGCTCGGCAACAAAAACCATTGCAATTGCACCCAAAACCGCTAGCCACTCTACGCTAGATATCTTTAACACCCTAGAAAGAACCAAAACCAATAAAGCTGCCACCGCGTGGATACGCGCATTATGCTCGAAAACAAATAGCAACTTGAGCCCGTTCCAAGCATACTTAAAACTTCTTATCCTTGCTTTAAAAGAAAACTTTTCCTCTTTCAATGTTAATCGATATTATTATTTCCTACTTGTTATTTGTCGTCGGGAGCACCATTGTTTAACACCGTAAGCTTTGTTACGCTCCTTCTTCCGCTTGGCGCGATGACAATGGTGGTTAAATATCGTTTTTCGCCCTGCGGCACTGTAATCTCAAACGGCTTGGTGTATAAAAAAGAAATTTCTGATGGCCTAGATTGATCAATGGTGTAATATATTCTTCCACCACTAATTGGCACTTTAAAATCAATGTTAAACTGCTCTCCTTTTAACGTATCTGCGTCTTGCCCAATCGGTGTTGGCACCCAAAAATCTATTTTTTCTCTGTCTAGCTTAGCCAATTGTTTTGGCAAGCGCTCATTTGTAAAGTTATCTAAGTTTTTTCTATTTAGGGGAGTCCAAGCAATTTCGGCCAAAGCCAACAAGCGGGGAAAAGCATGGTATTCTATTTTACCAGTAGTTCTAATATATTCTGTCCAAAGATTTGCCTGCACCCCAATTACATGTTTCTTTTGCGCTGGTGTAAGCACTTCTGGAACCGGATCGTAAGCATAAATTTTGCTGTAAGGAGAAAACCCACCAATGGTAACTGGCTCATCTGGCGAATTAGATTGGCTATGGTCGATGTATAAACCCATAGAACCAGGAGTCATAATCACATCATGATTTTGCTGTGCCGCTGCAATACCACCATCTTCACCTCTCCAGCTCATAACCGTTGCATTTGGAGCTAAACCTCCCTCTAAAATTTCGTCCCATCCTATAATTTTTCGTCCTTTGCCATTTAGATATTCTTCAATTCTTTGAATGAAGTAACTTTGCAATCCGTGCTCATCTTTCAGACCTTTTTCTTTGATCAGGTTTTGGCAAAATGCAGATTCTTTCCAATAAGTTTTAGGCGCTTCATCTCCACCAATGTGGATGTATTTTGACGGAAAAATAGTCATTACCTCATCCAACACATTTTCTAAAAATTTAAAGGTATTGTCTGATGGAACAAAAACATCATCAAAAACGCCAAACGTTTGTTGCACCAGCTTGCCTTTTCTAGTGCCAGCCCAAGGTGTTTTAGTGTCTATAAAGGTATCCCTATCGGGGAAACAACTCAACTCTGGATAGGCCGCTATCGCCGCGCTGGCATGTCCTGGCATTTCTATTTCTGGAATAACAGTTATAAACCTATCGGCTGCATATTTAACAATTTCTCTAGCCTCGTTTTGAGTGTAAAAACCGCCAGTAGGAATCAAATCGTTTCCTTTGCCTGGATAGTGCCCAATAATCGTTCCGGCTCTAAACCCGCCAACAGTTGTAAGTTTTGGATATTTGTTGATCTGTAAACGCCATCCTTGATCGTCTGTTAAATGCCAATGGAAAGTATTTATCTTATATTCTGCCAATAAGTCGATGTACTTTTTAATAAAGGATATAGGTACAAAATTCCGGCATACATCTAACATCGTACCTCGATATGAAAACCTAGGAAAATCATTTATCGTAACTGCGGGCAACATAATTTTGCCGTTTACCTTCTCTGGCATCATTTGCATAAACGACTGCACCGCATAAAATAAACCCGCTCCCTTTCCTGTTAACGTAATTTTATTAGGCGTTATTTTAATGGTGTAACCTTCCTTCGGTAGCTTATCTGCCCCAAAACTGGTTAACACTATCATTTTAGGATTTCCGGTTTGCTTTTTCAATTGCCTTAACGCAAAGCCACCTCTCTGTACAATAAATGCATTAAGCAGGTCTTCGATTCTCGCCGATTCGGGATTATCTTCATGAAAAATGGCCGTAGTTTTATCTAAGACAAAATTACCAGCATTTTTTTGTACAGACACAGGTGCCGGTACAATGCCATAGTTCGGGTCAGATTGCGCAAAACCTGCGGTTGCAGCTAGCATACAAATAAAAAGAATTGGTAGGTTTCTCATAAAGTAGTTTGCTTTTGTAAACTCCACCAATATAGGAGTTTTATAGCGAACTAGGCTAACGCAGCTACCTAATCGTTAAAATAAAAATGGCCACGTTTAGATGCGTGGCCAAGAGTTGATGTGTAAAAATTTAGAAGAACTTTAAACCTCTACAGGATGCTCTTTGGCAGCAAGGTAACGCTCTGCATCTAATGCCGCCATACATCCAGATCCCGCAGCCGTTACCGCTTGGCGGTAATACATATCTTGCACATCGCCGCAGGCAAAAACGCCCTCTATATTAGTTAAGGTATAACCAGGCTTGGTTTGTAAATAGCCGGTAGCGTCCATATCTAATTGATCTCTAAAAATATCGGTGTTTGGCTTGTGCCCAATGGCAACAAAAAACCCTTCTACAGCAATTTCCTGCTCTTCTTGGGTAAGGTTATTAACCACTTTTACGCCTGTTACGTTCTTTCCGTTACCAATAATTTCTTGGGTTTCCGTGTTATACAGCACCTCTATATTTGCTGTGGCATTAACTCTAGCAATCATGGTTTTTGATGCCCTAAACTCATCCTTTCGCACAAGCATGTACACTTTCTTACATAGTTTAGCCAAATAGGTAGCTTCTTCTGCAGCTGTATCTCCGGCGCCTACAATGGCTACATCTTGGCCTTTAAAAAAGAAACCATCGCACACGGCACAGGCAGAAACACCAAAGCCATTGTATTTTTGCTCGCTCGGCAAACCCAACCATTTTGCTGTTGCCCCGGTTGCGATAATTACCGTATCGGCGGTAATGGTCTTTATCTCATCTACCACGACTTTGTGCGGAAGCGAAGAAAAATCTACGGAGCTTACGTAACCAAATCTAATGTCAGTACCAAAACGCTCTGCTTGTTTACGAAAATCTTCCATCATTTCTGGCCCCATTATCCCTCGCGGATAGCCAGGGAAATTTTCAACATCGGTGGTGTTGGTTAATTGGCCTCCGGCTTGTAAACCGGTGTACATTACTGGCTTTAAATCTGCTCGTGCAGCATAAATTGCGGCCGTGTACCCTGCAGGGCCAGAACCTATAATTAAACATTGTATGTGTTCGTTTTCTTCTTGCATTTGTTTTAAAGCTTTGTTAACGATTTTACAAAAATAGGTTTTTTAGCAAATCTCGCCAAGTGTCCATTGTCAACATAATCTACTTATTAACACGACCGAGGTAGAATGCGCACGAAGATAAGAGGAATTAATAAAAAAATTTTGTTAGGTAAAAGATAGTGTCTACAAAATAAATTATCCCCTTGTTTGTGAGCACGTTTTCATCGTGTAAATCTTAGAAAATAATTCCTAGCTTGTGGTTAATGTAGTCGTTATTTCTATTGTTCTCAAAATTATTAAACAACAAAAACCTTTTTACCGCACTTAGGTTAGTTGGCTCGTTTGCCTTAATAAACTTCTGCTTCACTACTGCAAAAAGATGGTGATTTACAAGTGTTAATCCTAAAAAAGTATAGGCAGTAGAATGGAAAAAATAGTTATGTATTAAAAGACTATTAAAATAATCTAACCAACATTCGTAAAAAATAGCGTCGTTTAATTTGAAGACATGAAAGTCATCATACCGATAAACTCTCTGTTCGGCCCCTGCGCTAATGAAGTCTTGCTCTGATATCTCCCCTTGATAAAAAAGATTTTCTTTTTCAGCGAAAGCAATTAAACTGACTTCCTCTTTACTTTTGAAATGCTCTTTCTTTTCAGCTCTGCCGCTTGCTGTCTCATTTCTTCTAAGGAAGTTTTGTGTTTTTTTGAGTTGGCCTGCATTGCCATTTGATCCATCTCCGACAATGATATTTCGTAATTCATCCTTAATATTTTTCAAAAAATTTATGTTTAAAGATAGTAAATTTATTTCTCTCAAGAAAATGCGACCAAACCTAGACGATAATTAAGATAGCGTTTGATACACTAAAATCTTATTTCTAAAAACCCTCTAAGGAGTTGTTTCGTTCCTACTCTCACAAAATTCCGTAAGCTATTGATTATTAAACTAGATGTTTTGTTTTCCACACCCTCTTCCTTGCGCTGTGCTATCCGGACGGGAAACCTACTTTTTTTTTGATGAAAAAGTACCCTTTCTTGTCATTTCACTTCCAAGATTTTTTCCAACTTTTAAAACTCAAAATGACCACCCACCGCTTTAAGCTCTCAGCTTTAGTCTTCCAACTTTGTTCCTTTAAGTTTGAATAACCCCCACGTTAAACTTCTTGGTTATTGGCGCTTGGTTGGCGGCTTCTATTCCCATAGAAATTATCTTTCTGGTTTCTAATGGATCTATAATTCCATCTACCCATAGCCGGGCCGCAGCATAATAGGCTGAAGTTTGTGTATCATACCTTTCGGTAATTTCTTTTAACAAGGCGTTTTCTTTTTCTGAAGAAATTTCTTCGCCTGTTTTTTTTAATGAACCTTTCTGTATCTGCAATAAAGTCTTAGCCGCTTGAGAACCGCCCATTACAGCCATTTTTGCACTTGGCCAAGCAAAAATAAACCTCGGATCATAAGCTTTTCCGCACATGGCATAATTGCCCGCGCCGTAAGAATTTCCCAGAACAAATGTAAATTTTGGAACCACGCTGTTTGCTACCGAGTTTACCATTTTTGCTCCGTCTTTAATTATCCCACCCTGTTCTGATCTACTTCCAACCATAAAACCTGTAACATCTTGTAGAAACACCAATGGAATTTTCTTTTGATTGCAGTTCATGATAAATCTTGTGGCTTTATCGGCACTGTCTGAGTAGATTACTCCTCCAAATTGCATCTCGCCTTTTTTTGATTTCACTACCGTTCGCTGATTTGCAACAATACCAACAGCCCAGCCTTCTACCCTAGCCAAGCCACAAATAATACTCTGACCGTAACCTTTTTTATATTCCTCAAAATCAGATTGGTCAACCAAGCGCTCAATAATCTCCATCATATTGTATGGCTTTTCTCTGCCTTTTGGAAACAAGCCATAGATTTCTTCTTCGTTCTTTTTTGGTGGAGCAGCCGTTATCCTATCAAATCCGGCATTCTGCGGCGCGCCCAACATGCTCATAATATTCTTAATACTGTCTAGGCAGGCTTGGTCATTCGGTTGTTTATAATCGGTTACGCCACTAATTTCGCAGTGCGTAGTGGCGCCGCCTAGGGTTTCATTGTCCACGTCTTCGCCAATGGCCGATTTTACAAGGTAAGAGCCAGCCAAAAAAACGGAACCAGTTCCTTCTACAATCATCGCCTCATCACTCATTATTGGAAGGTATGCTCCACCCGCAACGCAAGAGCCCATAATGGCAGAAATCTGTACAATTCCCTCTGCCGACATGATGGCGTTATTTCTAAAAATCCGACCAAAATGTTCCTTATCTGGAAAAATATCTTCTTGCATCGGCAAATAAACACCAGCACTATCTACCAAATAAATGATCGGCAAACGGTTTTCCATTGCTATTTCTTGCGCCCGAAGATTTTTTTTTGCGGTCATTGGAAACCAAGCGCCTGCCTTTACCGTGGCGTCGTTGGCTACAATCATACACTGTCTGCCGCTTACATAACCAATACCGCAAACCACTCCGGCAGACGGACATCCGCCTTCTGCCTCGTACATTCCATCTGCAGCGAGAGCGCCTATTTCTAAAAAATAACTGTCGTCATCAATTAAATACTCAACTCTCTCTCGAGCCAACAGTTTCCCTTTTGCTTTTTGCTTGGCAGCATTTTTCTCGCCTCCACCTTTGTAAACTTCGGCTAATTTTGTTTGCAGTAGATAAACCAACTGTTTATTAACATCTTCGTTTTTGTTGAATGAGATATCCATAGAAAGCAAGTTAAATTTAATTTTCAAAAAACTGGCTTATTTCCCGGCGCTTCAACAAAAATTCAATTAAGCGGGCAAGAAATGATATAAAAAGACAACGTCTCCAGTAAAAGCTGGCTTCTTTTGGTCTTGTATTTCCATTTCAGCAGACATGGTTACTTTAGTAATTCCACGTAAGTTTAAAATAGAGGCCAAACTAACTTTTAACCTAACCTTACTATTTACCACCACAGCTTGTGCGAAACGCAAATTTTCTATTCCGTAGTTGATCTCCATCTTCAAGTTTTTTACCTCTACAATTTGTTTCCAGAGATATGGGATCATAGAGAGTGTAAGATAACCATGTGCAATGGTGGCATTGAATGGCCCTTCTGCCTTGGCTTTCTCTTCATCAACATGTATCCATTGATGATCTAAGGTTGCATCGGCAAATTTTTGGATTTGTTGCTGATCAATGTTATGCCAGTCAGAAACACCCAACTCCTTTCCAAGCTGCTTTTCAAAATCGTTGTGTGAAGTAATTGTTTGCATATATTTGTTTTTTCTTTATTCAAAAAGCAAAATTTGGGTAACAACAAAGCTAATTTTAACTTAAATTTCTATCCTTAAACCAAACTTCATCTGGCAGAGCAGAAAAACGATCCATTTTTTGGATTAATATACCCGGATCAGATTCGTTAAAAACCAAATCTCTGTTTGCCGATTTTAAAAACTTATGTTGCACCATAATTTCCATTTGTGCAAAAAGTGGGTCATAAAAGCCGTTTACATTTAATACGCCAATGGGTTTGTTGTGCAACCCGAGTTGCAACCAGGTAAGTACCTCAAAAAATTCTTCTAGCGTACCAAAACCTCCTGGCAAAATCATAAAACCATCGCTCAGATCTGCCATTTTTTGCTTACGCTGATGCATGTTCTCGGTAACAATCATTTCGGTTAAACCGGTATGCCCAACTTCCTTGTCCATCAAAAATTGAGGAATAACACCCGTTACCGTTCCGTTAAGCGCCAATACATCACTAGCTAAAACACCCATAATACCAACGCTACCGCCACCATAAATCAAGTTAATCTGCTCTTTAACAAGTATCTCTGCCAATTTTTTAATGGCAATTCTCACGGTTGAGTCGCCGTTAAAATTAGAGCCGCAGTACACGCAGAGCGATTTTAATTTGTTCATTTGATTGATGGTGAGATGTTTAGTCGTTTATTCGTTAAGGTATTTGGGCGTTAAATAGTTGGGCGTTTAAGCGTTTAGCATTGGGCGTTAAATCTTGAAGGTGTAAATCATCAATCTAAAGTCGTAACTCAATTTTATCTGGTATAGTTTGGTGCTTCTTTGGTAATGGTAATGTCGTGTGGGTGGCTTTCGCGAATACCCGAGGCGGTAATTTGAACAAACTGTGCATTCTGCAAAGTTGCTATGTCTGGAGAACCGGTATAACCCATGCTTGCTCTTAAGCCACCTACGTATTGATACATCACCTCGGCCAAAGTACCCTTAAATGGCACACGACCAACAATGCCTTCTGGAACAAGTTTTTTAATATCGTCCTCTACATCTTGGAAGTAGCGGTCTTTAGAACCTTGCTCCATTGCTTCTATAGACCCCATACCGCGGTAAGATTTAAACTTTCTGCCTTCGTAAATAATGGTTTCGCCAGGCGATTCTTCAACCCCAGCAAATAAAGATCCGGCCATTACCGCATTTGCTCCTGCTGCCAAAGCCTTTGCAATGTCTCCGGTATGTTTTATACCGCCATCTGCAATAACTGGAATTCCAGTACCTTCTAGGGCTTTTGCACATTCATAAACAGCATAGAGTTGAGGAACCCCAACACCGGCAATAATCCGGGTGGTACAAATAGAACCGGGACCTATACCCACTTTTACAGCATCTGCACCAGCATCTGCCAAATATTTTGCTCCAGCGCCTGTGGCAACATTGCCCACAATAACCTGCAAATCTGGGTATTTTGCCTTAACCTCTTTTAATTTTTCTACCACAAATATAGAATGGCCGTGCGCTGTATCTATTGTTATCACATCTACCCCGGCATGTACTAATGCGTCTACGCGAGCTAGTGTATCACGCGTTACGCCAACGGCGGCACCGACCCGTAATCTTCCATGTTCGTCTTTACAGGCAGCAGGATAGTTTTTAACTTTTTGAATGTCTTTAAACGTAATCAAACCACTTAAAAAACCTTCCTTATTTACTACAGGTAGTTTTTCGATCTTGTAGTTTTGAAGAATTTCTTCTGCTTGAACAAGCGTGGTGCCTTCTGGAGCGGTTATTAAATTTTCTTTGGTCATCACATCGGCAATAGGTCTTGCCATGTCTTTTTGAAAGCGAAGATCTCTATTGGTGATGATTCCAACCAATTTATTGTCTTTATCCACCACCGGAATTCCTCCAATTCTGTGTTCTCGCATAATGGTAAATGCGTCTGCTACCTTTGCATCTACAAACAAGGTAACTGGATCTTGAATCATTCCGCTTTCTGATCGTTTAACTTTACGAACTTCTTCTGCCTGGCGCTCAATGCTCATGTTTTTGTGCAACATGCCCAAACCTCCGTTTTGCGCAATTGCGATGGCAAGCGCAGATTCTGTAACCGTGTCCATGGCTGCAGAAATTAACGGTACGTTAAGTCTAATTGTTTTTGTTAACTGAGAAGCGGTACTTACGTTACGTGGCAACACAGCAGAATATGCAGGCAACAATAAAACGTCGTCGTAAGTTAAACCAGTGGCTATAAATTTGTGGGAATCGGGTTGCATGGCAAATAAATTAGTGGTTATTATTTGCAGGGCAAAGGTACGTAAGATTTTGGATTTTTAAAACAAATTATTTAAAATAGGTACAATAAAGTGTTTTTCTTTTATGCTGACGAATAAACCGAGCATTTGTGCGAGTTAATGAATGCGAAAAGCAAATATACACTAACGAATAACCGAGCATTTAGCGAACTCATGAATGGAAATGAAACAATAAACACTAATGAATAAATCAAGGCTGGCACCCCTTTGGGTAAAAATTCGCCAAGCTGTTTAATATCGATGATTCGAGGCCTTTTCCCAACCATCCCCAACCCCTCCTAAAAGAAGGAGGGGAGCTTGATTTACGATGACTTTGTCTGATTTCCGACCTCCGACTTCTGATTTCCCTCTGCGTTTTTTCCTCCAAACTGCTACTAGGCCGGATCTAGCGCGATGGCTAAGCAACGCAGCTATAACGAGAAAAATTTTGATTTGGATGATAAATAACTGATTTCTGACAGCTGAATTCTGATTTTCCTCTGAGCGTTTTTCCCTTCAAATTACCACTAGGCCAAGCCCATTTGGTTGCTATAGCGAGCGCCGAACACAGTGTAACTTAGCGATTTGCCCAAAACCCGATGCCTAGCGCCTAATACCTTTATTTTCATTTCCACACACCCAACATCAGAAAAAACCAAATTTCTATCTTTTCCCAACTACCACCTCGGTAAACTGATCTAGCATTAAATACTTTTGCGCAAGTTGTTGCACCTCATCGGCAGTAATTGTTTTTACAGTAGAAATATATTTATCATAATAACTGTAATCTAAACCAGAAAAATGGATGTTTTTAAATTTATCAGCATGCGAGAAAATATTTTCTAAACTACCGAGCGTAGATCCCAACATAAAATTCTTGACCAACTCTAATTCACCCTCGCCCACGCGTTCATCGCGAAGCAAATTAATTTCTTTGTAAACCTCCTTTAAAGCATCTGCACAAACATCTACACCAACTTCTGTGGCAATAGAAATATAGCCCGCATGTTGCAAAGAAGATAAACTAGAACCAATGCCGTAAGTATATCCTTTATCTTCCCTAATGTTATTCATCAAGCGAGAGCCAAAATAGCCACCCAAAATACAATTTACTACTTGTAGCCCTGCAAAATCTGCATGTGTTCTGTTAACGGCCAGCAAACCAATCCGCACCGCCGACTGTAAACTATCTGGTTTTTCTATAAAGATATCCTTCTTTTCAGCATCGCCAAAAACAAAACTATTTTTTCTTGCATCGTTCTTTTCCCAAGCGCGGCCAAATTGCTCATTCAGCAGGCCGAAGGCTTCATCATCAAATTTACCAGCAACAATTACCGTACAATTGTTTGGTGTATATGCTACTTTGTGGTAGGCAACCAAATCAGGTTGATTCAAATCTTTATAATGCTCCAGTCTAATGTCTACCCCGTAAGCTGTCTCGCCAAACGTAGCGTGTGCAAATTCCTTTCTTGCCAAGAAACTGTTTTTCTCTAGGCTAACCAGCAATCTTTGTTTCTGGTTTCTTACATAAGTATCTAGTTCGCTTTGCGGAAATTGGGCGTTCACCAAAACATCTTGCACAATTGGCAGCACCAAGGGCAAATATTTACTCAACGTGTAAAGCGTAACAGTAGCATGATCTTGCGTGTAGGCAGTCTGCAAAAATGCCCCATAAAAGTCTATACGTTCTGCAATTTGCTTGGCAGAAAACTGGTGTGTTCCGCCCGTTAATAAAGCATTTGCAGCAATGGCCTGCAATGGCTTAGAGACATCCCAATTTACATTATCAAAAATAAATTCTATCCTAACAAGATCTTGTTCTCCAGAAAAGACCGAATAAACGGGCAATCCATTATCTAAAGTTCTTAAGGCTGGGTGAATAAAATTTATATCAGAAACCTGTTTAAACTCAGGCGCTATAGTTCTATTAAGCATTCTTTATGAGGATTAGGCTGTTTGAGCAGCTTGTTTTTCTTCTTTAAAATAATTGAGCGTTGACGATTTTTTTCTGTCGAAAATATTGTTCGCAACCCGTTTAATATCAGCAGCTGTAATTTTCTGTATCTCTTCTCCTTCTTGGTTTAACAAATCTGCATCGCCCAGTAATTCATAATAGGCCAAATTTGTTGCTTTATCCAATAAACTCATTTCAGAAAAAACCAACAAAGATTCAGCGCGATTTTTGACCTTATTAAGTTCAATATCTGGCACTTCTTCGTCTTTCATCTTTTCTAATTCTGTCCAAATTGCTTTTTCTGCGGTCTCCATAGCTATTCCATCGGTAAGTTTTCCTTCCACAATAAACAAACCCGGATCAATGTTACCGGTATGATAAGCATTGATTTCGCTAAACAATTCTTGTTCCTTTAATAAACTTAAATAAAGCCTTGAAGATTTTCCGCTAGATAAAATATCTGACAAAAGATCGTAGGCATGATAATCTTTGTCCATTCTGCCCGGAACTTTAAAAGCTATATAAATAGCATTTAAAGGAACATCGGCAGTAACAGTTAACTGTCTGGGCTCTTCTTGCGATTCTTCTTGCACCAAATTTCGGTTATATTTTTCGCCAGCGGGAATCTGTCCAAACCATTTCTCTGCCAATTTCTTTACTTCATCGGTTTTTACGTTTCCACCTACTACCAATATCGCGTTCTGTGGATTGTAATGCTTATGAAAAAATGCTTTCACATCATCCATTTTAGCATCGGCTATGTGGGCAAGTTCTTTGCCAATGGTTGCCCAACTGTAGGCATGTGTTTTGTAAGCAAGCGGCCTTAGCTTTAGCCATACATCGCCATAAGGCTGATTAAGGTAGTTTTGCTTAAACTCCTCGCTTACCACGCTAATCTGTGTTTCGAGACTTTTCTCAGAAAATGCCAAACTGAGCATCCTATCGCTTTCTAGCCAAAACCCAGTTTCTATGTTTATGGCCGGAAGCGTGAGGTAATAATTGGTTACATCGTTGGTGGTGTATGCGTTATTCTCTCCGCCAACTCGCTGCAAAGGCTCATCGTAACTAGGGATGTTAACAGACCCGCCGAACATTAAGTGCTCAAATAAATGTGCAAAACCAGTTTTGTTCAGGTCCTCGTCTCTCGCACCAACATCATAAATAACATTTAAAACGGCCATTGGCGTTGTAGCATCTTCGTGCACAAGCACCCTTAAGCCATTGTTTAATGTAAAACGATTAAAGTCTACCATAGTTGGCAAAGATAATTGAATTGTTGAATTGCTAAATCGCTAATTGTTGGAAGATTGTAAAGATGATTAGCTGGATATTAGGAATCGTGAACAGCACATAGCACTATTTACATAATTAATCTATCCATAAAAAGACAGCAACAATCATAAGGGCAAATGTTATACTTCATTGCTGTTTAATTGCAGAATTGACTCAATTAGAAACGAACCCGATGGATGGGCTCACTAGCCTGTTTTTTAAAAATTTATCACAACATACACAAACCTCGTCTTGAATACATATCATGTAATGGCAATTTGGGCATTACATTTCTTGGCGTTAGCTTACTTAAATAAAAAGTCTACAACACAGCGCGGATATTAATAGCCCAGATGATAAAAAGTTTAAAGAATTAGTAAACTTATTACCGCAATTTACAGATGTAAGACTTTTAACTTTATACTTTTATTTACATTTGTACATGCACACAGCAGAACTATTAAAAAGAGCAGCTAATTTCGAATTTTTAAGTAAGGAGGAAGGGGTTTACCTTTACCACAATGCGCCTACAGCCGCGCTGATGGCGGTAGCAAACGAATTGAGAAAAATCCAAGTGCCAAGTGGAAAAGTAACTTGGCAGATAGATAGGAATGTAAACACCACAAATGTGTGCATTGCCAACTGTAAATTCTGCAACTTTTTTAGGCGGCCTGGGCACGAAGACAGTTATATTACCAATATTGAAACTTATAAAGTTAAAATAGAAGAAACCTTTAGGTTGGGCGGAGATCAGCTGCTTTTACAAGGCGGCCATCACCCAGATTTGGGATTGGAATTTTATACAACGTTGTTTAGGCAGTTAAAAGAACTTTATCCAAATTTAAAACTACACGCACTGGGCCCGCCAGAAATAGCGCACGTAGCCAAGTTAGAAGGATTAAGCCACACAGAAGTATTAAGCGCATTAAAAGAGGCCGGCATGGATTCTTTACCAGGTGCCGGTGCAGAGATTTTAAATGATAGGGTTAGAAGGTTAATCTCTAAAGGAAAATGTGGTGGAAAAGAATGGTTGGATGTAATGCGGGCAGCGCATCAGTTAGACATTACTACCTCTGCCACCATGATGTTTGGTCACGTAGAAACAATAGAAGAACGTTTTGAACACTTGGTGTGGATTAGGGAAGTGCAAAGCGAAAAACCCGCAGATGCAAACGGATTCTTAGCCTTTATTCCATGGCCTTTCCAAGACGATGGTACGCTTTTGAAAAGATTACGAGGCATTAGCAACACCATTACCGCCGATGAATATGTTAGAATGATTGCATTAAGCCGCATTATGTTGCCAAATATTAAAAACATACAAGCGAGTTGGCTAACCGTTGGAAAAGCTACCGCGCAGCTTTGTTTACATGCCGGAGCAAATGATTTCGGCTCGATTATGATTGAAGAAAATGTAGTTTCTGCAGCTGGAGCGCCGCACCGTTTTACCGCAAATGGTATCCAAGATTCTATTAGAAATGCAGGTTTCGAGCCGCAGCTTCGCGGACAGCAATATAATTACAGAGAGATGCCAGAGCATTTGGAAGAACAGGTGATAGATTATTAATGGTCAATTGTTAATGATTAATGGTTAGAGTTGTTAGAGAAATTCTTTTAGAAAGTTCCGTAGGAACGGCCGAGTTAATAGCGGTGGGTTTCAACCCACGGCATATTTTGAATTGTAAAGTGGGCTTTATGTCTTCTGCGCAATACGTGATGCCCAACTTTTTTTCGGCATCTTTTTATTCACTATAATTTTTCTACGTAATTACAGACCTTGAAACAAACTCAGGATGACTCGTCTGTATCGAGTTTATACTGAACGCTAGTTAACTTGCCGTGCCGAACTCGTTTCGGCATCTTTATTTTTGACCAGTATACCGGCAGATCCTGAAACAAGTTTAGGATGAAGGGCATAAAAAAAGGGAGACAGAACCTCCGTTCTATCTCCCTACCTTAAACTAAACATTACCTAAAAAATGTTTTACCTTAATATTTTTATGATAATTTCTTACCTGGCTTAATAAACCCATTGGCAATTTCTATAACTTGTGCTTTAGTTAAAGCCTCATCGAAACACTCGACCGCTTTCGCTTTAGTAATTCCGTTTATGCCCGAAATACCTGTTATTTTTATTCCCAATTGTGTCTCATTGTCTTCTCCTGCATAAGTCATATTCGCTGCTGCAACACCAGTATCATTGCTCTCTCCGTTTGGACCTAAAGAAATCCATGGAGCCAATGGTGCACCTTTAGCTGCTAACATTCCGCGAATGTGTGCCGCATGACGAGCTTCTACAGCATGTATTTGTAAAGCGTACGTTAAATTGGGATCTTTTAATAAGTTTGGTGCTTGTCCCTTATATGCCCTTACTCCTGTATCTTCAAAAGCCAAAGCAACCTTTAAAAAAGTCAAATAATTTGAATCAACATCTGAGAAAGTACCCCCAGCGGTAAAATCAAAATCAGCATACACATATTGGTCAGGTCCGGTAATTTTTAGAGCTCCTTTTAGAAAATCAACGTGCATACGTTCGTGATCTCGGATAACTTTAATTGCTGCCATGCCATCACTTTCTATCAAACCTGGTAATTTTTCAACGGCATGGTTATAATAATTCCATTCCAAATATTCTAACGCGAGAGCGAAACCCAACACATCTTTTACCTGGGCTGGAGTTGTTTGACCATAAGCCTTGGTAAACATAGAGCCTAAAGCCAACGGAACTGCTGCCATAGCTACTTTTTTACCCACGCCATAAAAGTCTTTCATGGCTTTACGTCTCGGGTTCAGTCTTTCATAGATTTCTCCGTCAACTTTTTCTACTTCTTCTAATATATTTAAGATATTCATGTTTTCTGAGTTTTAGGGATTATAAATTGATTACGGTAATTTTGGTCTTGATAAACTTGCCAGCCATTGCCAACACTTTATCCGGAGTTAAAGCGCCATCCAAAGCATTTGCAGAATCTGCGCCTAATGCAGTTAATGTACTTAGGTTAGCAAAACTACCCGGGCTAACCAAATCACGTATATAAGATGCATGACGTGCTTCAACCGAAACTATTTTTCCAGCAACAGTTAAATATTTAGGATCATTAATGCGTACACCGGCACCATTATATGCAGATACACCTAAATCTTCAAATCCTTGTGCAGCAGCTAATACACTTGTTCTATCATTAAATTTAATTGTCGAAAAGTCGACTTCTAAATCTGGTATCCTGGCAGTATCCAAAGCTTTTTTAAAAAATTCTCTGTGCGCCAATTCATGAAATTGAATGTCTTGAAAATAAGCTTTTTCAGCTGCCGAAAATCCAGATGGCGGATTCGCAGCTACCTGAACATAGAATGCTGCTTCCAACTGCTCTAATGCATACGCATAATTCAATACGCCAAAATCATCCTTAAAATCTAAGGTTGCACCAGTAGAAATCGGCGGGAAATTACGGTCTTTTCTACAACCTGCTGCAACTAAGGCAAGGCCTGCTGCACTTGCTCCGGCAAATTGAAGAAATGATCTTCTGCCAAGAGCCGATTTCATTAAGCTACTATCTAGCAACTCATTTTCTTTTTCTAGTTCTTTAACTTTCATAATACTTTAAGTTTATACTAAGGTTTTTGATTCGTTTGCTGTTATATACGTCAACAGTGGCCCAATAGTTTTTAGTTTTTCGGTTTTTTTTTATAAATCCTTTTTAATACATTCACAAACACATAAATTATGAAACCTTTAAAAACCATTATTGTCGACGACGAAGAGTTTGCGCGATCATCTTTATTTTTCCTTCTACAACAGAACTGCCCGCAGATAGAAATTATCGGCATAGCCAAATCTGTTGCAGAAGCAAAAGAACTATTGGAGCGCAACCATGTAGACGTTATTTTTTTAGATATAGCTATGCCGGGCACCAATGGGTTTGAGCTTATCCCAGCGGCAACAAAACAGCAGGCTGCTGTTATATTTACAACTGCTTATGATCAGTATGCAATAAGGGCAATTAAAGCAAACGCGTTAGACTACCTGCTTAAACCAATTGATATTGATGAGTTGAAAGAAGCAGTGGATAAAGTAGAAGGCTATTTAGAGCGTATGGCCAAGCAGGGCGAACAAGATGACCGAATGATTAATTTGGGCAATGCACTTGCAAAAGATGCCGAGATCAGTAAAATTACGCTACCATTTGGCCAGGGATTTAAAATGATAAGCGTAAATGATATCCTTTACATAGAAGCAGATAGCAATTACTCCGTAGTCCATTTAAATAGCGAAGAGAAAATTACCGTATCTAAGGTATTGAGAGAATTCGAAGAACTATTGCCATCAGCACAATTTTTAAGGGTACATAAATCTACGTTGGTTAACTTAGATTATCTTGTAGAATACAACAACAAAAACGGATTGCAGATTTTATTAAAAAACGGCGTCTCTTTAAATGTATCGCGACGTAGAGCAACCGAATTTTTCGAAAAGATAAAATCCCTCACAAAACCATAACCTACTATTAAAAGCTTTCTACACCATGAAAACTAGCATACAATCTCCACTTGCCAAGTTTATGTTCCATGTAGTTATGGTTATGGTCGTCCTGTCTATTTATTTGCCATCGGCAATTGGCCAAACTACTTATTTACCCCATTATAGCACAAAGAGTGGATTGGCGAGCAACACTTGTTATTTTATTCATCAAGATAAAAAAGGCTTTTTATGGATTGCCACCAGCAATGGCGTAAGTAGGTTCGATGGCACCAATTTTCAGAATTTTGGAATAGAAGATGGATTACCCGACACGCAGATACTACAAATTGCCGAAGACAGACAAGAACGCTTGTGGTTTTTTGCGCTAAATGGGCAAGTTAGTTTTTTAAAAGATGGGAAATTTTACAACGCCAGCAACAATAAAGTACTTGCAAAAATACATCCGGGCGCGGTAGTGGTTTCTTTTTTACAAGATAAAGCTGGTAGAATTTGGCTCGGCACCAACTCAAACCTTATTTTATGCATAGATGGAACTGCGGTAAAAACATACAGCTCTGCCAACAAAAAATATAATTTTTTCAACGCTTTTTTGCATCAGGATAAAAAAGGAAATATTTATGCGCTAAGTGACGGCTGTGTACACCGTTTTGATGGAAACAACTTTGAATTGATTAATGTGGATTTAAGTCCGCTTTCTTTTATGAATGCCACCAATACCGGAAACAATGCGCTTGTATTTTTAAATAGCCAAGGGCTAACAAGCTATAAGAATGGCCAGCTGAGCAACATAATATCCATACCGAATAACCTGTTAAAAAACAGCTCTGGTTATTTTTATTACGATCAGCCAAAACAAAGAGCTTGGTTGGCTACGCTTAGTGGCGCAATTGCTATAGACAGCGCTATGAAAACGGTTAAATATTTACAAGACATTGCGATAAACCAAGTGGTTAAAGACAAAGCCGCTAACATTTGGTTTGCAACCAATTCTGGTTTGTATATGCTGCCCAAAGAAAGTTCTAGGCTTTCTATTATAGATGCGGAAGACGGATTGAGTAGCAACATTATAAAAAGCATTGCCAAAGACAACAAAAACAGACTTTGGTTGGGCACAGACGATGCCGTGATAGATATCCTAAATACAAGCACCTTTAAAACCGATGAAGTTGGGCTTGATGATTTTAAGAAATTTAGAACCATTAAACAATTGGTGTTCGACTCTACAACCAATTCGATCTACTTTTCTTCAGAATTTGGACTTGGCGTTTTTAAACAGGTAGACAAAAACACCTCGAATGTAAAATACCTTAGCGAAACAAATAATTCTTTGTTTGTTATTAAAAACTTCGGGCTTAACAAAACGAACAATAAACTTGCCTTGGCGTTATCATCTGGCGTTATAAACTTAGAAGATTGCCAAAACAACCTTAATTTTAATGCAACAAATTTAATAGGCGATAAAAACTTTATAAAAGGAAGAGCTTACCATGTGTATTACGATAAAAAAGGTAGCCTATGGTTCTCTAATGTAAATGGACTTGGAGAATTTAAGAACGGCAAAATTATAAAGCATTATAGAAATAATATACTACTTACCAAACGCATCAACGACATTTACGAGTTAAATGACGGAACACTTTTACTTGCAACCGATGGCTATGGTCTACTTTTTTACAAGAACAATAAAATAATTAAACAGTTAAAGCAAAGCGATGGGCTAACGAATAACATCTGTTTAAAAATATTTGTAAAAAATAAAGAGATATGGGTATTAAATAGCGCAGGGGTAAATAAAATTTCCAACTATCCGGCGAAGCCGCAAATTGCCAACTTCGATTATGGCAAAGATTTGCTCACAGATGATGTAAACGATTTGTTCATCGACGATAGCACGGCATATTTCGCCACCAATCGCGGGCTCATATTATTTAACTACGTAAAAAACAGAAGCAATACCAATGGTCCGCCGGTGTACATTACCTCTATAAAGAAAGACCGAGAAAGATTATCGTTAAACACTGGCCACTTTAATTTTACCAGCGGCAACAATAGTATTTTCTTAATGTTTAGCGCTATTGATTTTTCTACCAGCGATATTACCTACAGATATAGGCTTAATCCAAACATACCGTTTATAGAAACAAAAACCCGAAGATTAGATTTTTCGTCTTTACAACCGGGCGATTATAACTTCGAAGTGAGTGCCAAAAGCCAGAATTCTAACTGGGGCAACTCTGCTGCCATATCTTTTTCTATCGCCAAGCAGTTTTGGCAAACATGGTGGTTTTTGGCTTGTGTATTGCTTACTGCAGGTGTTCTCTTTTTTAAATTAGCAGCCTATTTGATTAAAAAGCAAAAGAATAAAGAACAAAATGATTTGAAGTTGAGAAACAGGGTTTTAATGCTAGAACAACAGGCGTTACAAGCCATGATGAACCCACACTTTGTATTTAATGTAATGAATGCCATACAGCACTACATCAATACACAGAACACGGCATCTGCAAACAAGGTGCTTACTGGCTTTGCCCGGCTGATTAGAAAAAATCTGGAGATATGTACAAAAGGCTCTATCTCACTACACGAGGAAATAGAATATCTAAAGCTTTACCTCAATTTAGAAAAAAACAGATTTGGCGATAAATTGACCTATCACTTCAACATAGATGAAACGTTAGACCTTGAAGAAACATTTATACCGTCGATGCTGTTACAGCCGTACGTAGAAAATGCGATTTGGCACGGCATTATGCCAAAAGAAGCTGGTGGGCGGATAGAGATACATATATTGTTAAAAGCAGGAGACATATTAGAGATAGAAATTATTGATGATGGTGTTGGAATAGACAATTCTCTGCGAACAAAAAAAGGCACCCACCTCAGCAAAGGAATGCAGCTTACCGCAGAAAGATTAAAACTTTTGGCAGAGATTGGCTCAAAAAACATACAGTTAAAAATCAAACAAAATACACTAAATGGCACAACGGTATCCATTTCGATGCCGATTTAACGCCGGTTTTACCGTTTACTCAATTTTTAATACCACTTACTAATTAGATACGACGAATGCAAGGCTTTAGCCTTAAACTTGTTCTATAGATAAACGATATATGATTTATCAAAAGTTCTTATAGGATTGATATAGCTAATTTAATAACCTAACTTAAACTATATCTTAATTCAGGTTTCATTTGTGTGTTAAAAAGCGGTCTTGTTTGAAAAAAGCGAGACCGCTTTTTGTTATTCGAAATAGTTACTTTTGTACATGCTTCCAGCAAACCTTTCTCAGCACATAGAGGCGCTCATCTTTTCATCAGCACAGAGCATTACCGCCGAAGAGATTATGCAAGCATTGAGTTCGGCATTTGAAGAATCTTTTTCTGCAACAACTATTTTAGACCATTTAACTGCTATCGAGCAAAAATATTTGGCCGACGATTGTATTTTAGAAATTGTTTATTTAAATGGCGGCTATCAATTTTTAACAAAAAAAGACTATTACGAAACGGTTAATCAACTTCAAATAGTTAGGTCTAAAAAGAAATTAAGCCAGGCTGCTATGGAAACTTTGGCCATTATTGCCTACCGACAGCCCATAACCAAATTAGAAATAGAACAGATAAGAGGTGTAAACTCTGATTATTCTGTGCAACGCCTGTTAGAAAAAGACTTGATAGCCATAGAGGGCAAAGCCGATGGACCCGGAAGACCTTTATTATACCAAACCAGCGGAAGTTTTATGGACTATTTCGGTTTAAAAAACATTAAAGATTTACCCCAATTAAACGACTTTGCCAAACCAGAAAACAGCGTTGGCGACGAAATAGAATAAATGCAAAAAATTATAGTACTTGTTTTGCAAAAAAACTTATTTTTATCCTTTCAAGTTATTAAACCAATTTTTATTTTTGTGTAATGAAAACGCCAAAAAAACATTCTGAGAAACCATCTACTAAAAAAGCTGAAGTGGATGACAACGATCTTGACGAGGACGATTCCGACGTGCAACGTGCCAAATCGACTAAAAAAAAATATGACGACGATGAGGACGACTATGACGCGCCTTTAGACGATCCAGATAATTTTGGCGACTTTGATAACGATGATGATGATGACGACGACGATTATTAAACTTTAAAAAATATTCCATTTAAAAAGCATCTTATTTAATGTAGGATGCTTTTTAAATTTCACACTCTTTCCATGCAAATTATTCAGGTAAGCCAGCCAGCTTTGGTAAAAGATTTTTTAGAAACCCCAAAAACACTTTACAAAAGCGACCCATACTACATCAGTCCGTTAGACGAAATGGTAGAAAAAGTGTTCGATGCTAAAAGAAACCCATTCTTTTTACATGGCAAATGCACTAGGTGGGTACTAAAAAACGATGGTGGGCAATTGATAGGTAGAATTGCGGCTTTTATAAACGACAAAAAGGCGTATCAATCTGAACAGCCTACCGGCGGCATTGGCTTTTTTGAATGTATAGAAGACCAAACTGCTGCCAATTTATTGTTCGATACGGCAAAAGCTTGGTTGGAGGAAAATGGAATGAAAGCCATGGACGGCCCAATCAATTTTGGCGAAAACGATAGTTTTTGGGGCTTGCTTGTGGAAGGTTTTACTGCGCCATCTTACGGCATGAACTATAATTTCCCCTATTATGAAAAGCTTTTCGAAAATTACGGCTTTAAAACTGAATATAAACAACTTACCAACCATGTAAACCTAACCATACCGTTCCCCGAGCGGTTTACCAAGATTGCAAACTGGGTGGCGAAAAAGCCTGGCTATACATTTGAGCATTTCGAAAAGAAAAATGCTTCAAAATATATCTCAGATCTAATGGAGATTTATAACAATGGCTGGCAAGATTTCGAAACCTTCGCTCCGATAAAGGAAGATACCTTGGTAGAAAGCTTTAAGAGCATGGAACCCATTATGGATGAAAACCTTATTTGGTTTGCGTATTGCAATGGCGAACCTGCCGCATTCGTAGTTATTATCCCCGATGCGAATCAAATGATTAAGGGATTTAACGGAAAATTAGGCCTGTTAGAAAAAGTAAAATTTGCTTATCGCAGATGGCTTGGAGTAACCCGCATGAGGGCGGTGGTAATGGGCACAAAAAAAGCATTTCAAAAGCATGGATTAGAATCGGCATTATTTATTAAACTTGGCGAATATGTATTGCCCAAAAAGCAATATAAGGAATTAGAATTAAGTTGGGTTGGAGATTTTAATGATAAGATGATTGCCATACACGAAGCTACCGGAGCCACGATGGGCAAAAAACATTTGACTATGAGGAAAGTTTTTTAACACCATTAAAGTATCGTCATCAAGATAAACCCGCTCTTCGAGATGTTAAGCCTGCGCATCTCGAAGCGAGGATAAGGTGGATTTCCGAATCCACAAAAGCAAAAGGCATGAAAGCATTTGTTTTAGGGATTGCAAATCCCTGTTCATCAATAGTTCGGCATGACCCTGCGGAACATGTCGAACAGCAGTAATTCTGCTTATCAATTTTTACACATCGCAGAGTGGCGCAAACAGAACGACGGTGTCTTAAACAGCTCGCGACCCCATTGGGGTCTAATGTTTATAGAAAACCATTCCGCCTTGCCATTCGACCCCGTCCGGGTCGTACCATAGCGCAGCAAAAGTCTACAAACATTTAATCCCTTGGGGATTATAAATCTGGCGTTGGGAAACATTAAGTCCGACATCTCAAGAGGTTTAGACAAGATGGATTTCCGAATCTACAAAAGCAAAAGGCATGAAAGTATTCGTTTCAGGGATTGCTCAAAAGGAGCTACTTTGCAGCAAATCCCTGTTTATCGATAGTTCAAGAGATGGCCTTGCGGAACATGTCGAAAAGCAGGCATACTCATTACGCATACACTAAAATTTTCCCCATCTCATCAGCAAGTTTATGAAATTGTTTGCTCAATTTTTTGAGCTTGCTTCGCAGAGGGGCATTTTACCTGGCTTGCATACTGCCTCAGCAGCCCGGCATTAATTCCGGCACGGTCCGCAACCTTCCCAATATTAAGGAAGTCAAATTGATTAAATAAAGCATACACGTCATAAAGATGTTCAAATTCGACACTTTCGGGTTTAACATTTTCAAATTCAAATAAAAGCAGTTTTAATTTCTCTTCAAGGTCATTAACATTATCAGCGTTTTCTACAATTAGGTTATCATTGATAGTAACGCGACCTGTTAGATTGTCTTCACCTCGTTCTACAATCATCTCTAATTTTAATTTCTTCATTTTAAATGCGATAAAATATACATCAAAGGTTATTTAAGCCCAGCTTGTTTCAAAATTGAATTCAGCGTACCTTTCGGTATGTCGCTGCCATGTGCCGGCAAGGCAACTTTACCCAACTTAGAAGGATGAACTAACTGAACATGACTACCTTTTTGGGATTTTTCTTCCCAACCATCTTGCTTTAGCAGCTTAAGCAATCCTTAAACTTCATAGCGTAAAGGTAGCAATTTAGCTACTTAATTTAAACAAATAATTTAAACTTGAGGTGTATACTTTGCTCCCTGCGGAACATGTCGAACAGCAGATGTTTCGATTGATAAATCCTGTTTGCTGAGGCCGTTATTTTAGGTAAACATAAGTGATGCCGTCTCCACCCCTATCTTGGTGTTCGTCTTCCATTCTATCTACCTGACTGTATGTTTTCAAACTTGCTCTAATCAGCTTTCTTAAAATCCCATCGCCTTTTCCATGAATTATTTTAATGGATGGGAAACCAAGCATTATGGCTTTATCTAAATACTTCTCTACCTCGAATAAAGCTTCCTCTCCCCGCAATCCGCGCAAATCTAATTCTGCTCTAAAGTCTGCTACTGCATCTGTCATTCGACCTGCAAAAGACTGCTGAACCACTTTTTTAGCTTCCTTATTGCTTATTTTATGTACCCTATTTTGCTTTACAACCGAACGTAAATCACCTATGGCCAACACCAAATTATTTCGGTTCACTTCCAAAACTTGGCCCATCGCATCGTTATCTGTTAACTTAACCCAATCTCCCACCTCAATATTTTCATTTTTAACCTCCATTTTGGGCTGTGGCTTCTCTTTGGGAACACGCACCCGTTCTAACTCGGTTTGCAGGTTTTGTCGCAGCGTTTTGGTAACGATTTTATCTGCCTCGTTAGCTCTAATTTCAAAAATTGTTTGCTCAATAAGCTTATTGGCGTTTTTGATAATGTTCTGAGCTTCTTGTTTTGCCTCCTTTATAAGGATTTTTTTATTTTCAGATAAAAAGTCCCTTAATTTTTCGTTCTCGGCAATCAAATTTTTAGCCTTATTTTGTTGGTTCGCCAACGCAACTTTACTGTCGTAAATTTGCTTTTTATCGCGCTCCAAATCAATCAATAGGCTATCTAGTCTATTCTCGTTCTTACCCGATTTTTGCTTCGCTAACCTAACCACCTCTTCTGGTAAGCCAATATTTTGGGCAATCTCAAAAGCATAAGAACTGCCCGGCTTTCCTGTTTCTAAAATATACAACGGCTTCATCAACCTATTATCAAAAAGCATCGACGCATTTTCTAGGCCTTCTGTGTTCCCGGCAAACAATTTGAGGTTAGAATAGTGGGTGGTTATTACGCCGCGCACATTTTTGTTGTTCAGCACTTCTAATACCGCTTCGGCCATTGGCCCACCAAATTGCGGATCAGTACCCGTACCAAACTCATCTATCAGCACAAGAGTTTTAGAAGTTGAGCGTTCTACAAAAAACCGCATTTTTGTAAGGTGGGCGCTATAAGTACTCAAATCGCTCTCTATAGATTGGTCATCGCCAATATCTGCAAAAATATTCTCAAACAAACCAACTTCGCTATTAGGGTCGGCAGAAATAAGCAAGCCACTTTGCAGCATAAGTTGCAACAGCCCAACTGTTTTCATACAAACCGATTTACCTCCAGCATTTGGGCCAGATACCACAACTACTCGCGTCTTCGCATCAATATGGATATTTAACGGCGTAACCGTTTTCTTCTCTAATTTAAAGGAACGCAGCAACAGCGGATGCACCGCATTAACCAGCTTTGTTTCTGGTGTTTTTAATATTTTAGGCATTTCTGCGCCAATTTCGATGGCAAACAGTGCCTTTGCCCGCACAAAATCTAACTTGGTTAAAAAGCCATGGTAAGAGAGCAGCAAACTAGAATATGGCCGCAACTGATCTGTTAAGGTTATTAATATTTTAACGATTTCCCTGCGCTTATCAAATTCTAGATCGCGCAGTTTATTGTTTAAATTAAAAACTTCTTCGGGTTCGATGTAAACCGTTTGCCCACTCGCCGATTCATCATGTACAAAACCTTTTAACTTGCGCTTGTTTTCGGCTAAAATTGGGATACACATCCTACCATCTCTCATGGTTAAACTGCCGTCGGCAACCCAATTACTTGCAAGTGCATGCTTGTAAACAGAATCCATGCGCTTGCGGATATCTTGTTCGGCTTGACTAATTGAGGAGGTTATTGCCAACAATTCTTTAGATGCGTTTGGTTTAATTTTTCCATTTGCATCAATCACAGCCTCTATGCTCCTAAGAATGCCTTTCTCTATCGGCAAATACTCAAACAGTGCTTCTAAAGTGGGATAAACTTCTGGTCGTGATGCAAAAAAATGCAGCACACTAAAAACAGTTTGCAAAGAAGTGTAAACCTTGAACCACTCTTCTTCTAACAGGTAAGAACCTTCTACCCTAATTTTCTCGATTAAAGATTTAATATCGAAAAACGCAGTAATTTGTAATGGTTCTTGGTTTTGGATAATACTCTTAAACTCGTTGGTTTGCTTTAAAAACTTATCTATTTGGTCAAATCGGGTAATTACCTGCATCTTCTGCACCATCGTTTGCCCCATAGGGCTTAAACAATATTTTGCAATGAGGTGCTTTATTTCTCCAAAACCTAACCTTTCTTCACAATTTTCGGGGTACAACATAAAATCTTAAAAACGCTCCTGTTTTTTAGGTGTAATCTTCTTCTTTTTAACTTTCTTTTTAAATAAAGTCGATTTTTTCTTCAGCTTTATTTTTTTCGCTAAACTGTCTGCCTTCAATTTCTTCGCTATCGCTATCGAATCTTTCTCCTTTTTCGCCTTTAATTTGATAGAATCTTGTTTCAGAACTTTCTTCAATTCAATGGAATCGCGTTTTTCCATATATTTTTTTTGAGCGTTTAACTTAGCCGATATGTGCTTGTACATTGCCTCTAGCACTAATGGCTTTTTTGAATAGTAGGCCAAACTCTGCGTAAACTGAGCTGAATCGGTATCGAATTTTTTATAAATTCCTTTATAATAGGCAGACGCCACTTTTTTGGCAGAATCTTCTGGATAAATCATAGAAACATAGCCATCTACAACATGTACATCGTAAATAACATTTTCCATTTTGTCTGGCTTAATAATGCCTTTGGGTACGCTGTTGCCGCACGCAAACAAAAAAATACATAAAATTACACTCAAAAATGTTTTTCTCATTCAGAATTAAAGCAGTAATTGTTGCCAAAATTTCGGCAAGGTTGTTAATTTTACCAAAAATAGGCATAAATGAGCATAGCTGAGAACATAAAGAAATATAAAAATGAGGTTGAGGGCGAAGGCGTAACGCTAATTGCAGTTTCTAAAACCAAACCAAAGGAAGACATTTTAGAGGCATACGAGGCCGGGCAACGCATCTTTGGCGAGAACCAAGTACAAGAGATGTGCGAAAAACAAACGGAATTGCCAAAAGACATTCGTTGGCACCTTATTGGGCACTTACAAAGCAATAAGGTAAAGTACATTGCCCCTTTTGTAGAACTGATACATGGGGTAGACAGCTTAAAGCTTCTGCAAGAAATTAACAAGCAGGCGGCAAAAAACAATCGGATTATAGATTGCTTATTGCAGGTTTATATTGCCGATGAAGAAACAAAATTTGGGCTAGATTTTGATGAAGTGATAGAGTTGTTAAGGTCTGAAGAGTATCTCTCACTTAAAAACGTTAAAATAACAGGATTGATGGGCATAGCCACCAACACAAAAAACGAAAAACAACTTAGTATAGAGTTTAACGAAATGAAAGTGTTCTTTGATGGGATTAAGTTGAGTTTTTTTAGAAAAGAAGAAACATTTAAAGAACTTTCTATGGGCATGAGTGCCGATTATAAAATTGCCATAGAAGAAGGCAGTACTATGGTACGGATTGGAAGCAGTATTTTTGGTGGTAGACCAGCAAAAGTTTAAAAAACCAACAATAAACATGAACTTAAACATTAGAAAAGCAACAGCAGAAGATTGCGAAGCCATGTTGACTTTGATACACGAACTTGCGCTTTATGAACGAGCGCCTGAAGAGGTAACCGTAAACTTGGCGCATTTTAGAGACGCCGGCTTTGGCAAGCACAAAACTTGGGATGCTTTTATAGCAGAAGTTGATGGTAAAGCCGTAGGTTTTGCACTCTACTATACACGTTACTCTACATGGAAAGGCTGTAGGTTATATTTAGAAGATTTTATCGTTACCGAAGATTATAGAGGAAAAGGAATTGGAAAACTGCTTTTCGAAAAAGTTATAGATGTTGCCAAAGGCGAGAATTATAATGGAATGGTTTGGCAAGTACTAGATTGGAACGAGCCAGCATTAAATTTCTATCGAAAATACAACGCAGACATAGAAACTGGGTGGTTAAATGCATCATTCAGCACAGAACAGGTTAAAGAATTTTAAACATGGAGGTATTTAAATTTGGTGGTGCTTCTGTAAAAGATGCGGCAGGCGTGAGAAATCTTGCCAATATTGTTAAGGATTACAAAGTGGCCGAACTGTTAATTGTGGTTTCTGCTATGGGTAAAATGACCAATCGATTAGAAGATTTAACCCAAGCCTATTTAAGTAAAACTGAAAATTTAAACGTTATTTTTGAAGAGGTTAAAAACTTTCATTTTAACCTAATTGATGAGTTGTTTGAAGGCAACCACCATGCTGTTTATGATGATGTGGCTAATACTTTTGTAGAGATTGATTGGTTGCTGGAAGATGCGCCAGATGGAAATGACGCCTATATTTATGATCAAATTGTTTCTATTGGAGAAATTGTTTCTACAAAAATTATAGCTGCCTGGCTTAACCATTGTGGCCAAAAAACCTTATGGGCAGATGCCAGAAGTTATATCCAAACCGATAATACCCATCGAGAAGGGAAAGTAAACTGGGATAAAACAGAAAAAATTATTCAAGAAGATTTACTGCCTGTGCTCAGCCAAAACATTGTGGTAACTCAAGGTTTTATTGGCGGAACCACAGAAAATTACACCACCACTTTAGGGCGAGAAGGTTCAGATTATTCTGCCGCTATATTTGCCTATTGTTTAAATGCAAACGCAGTAACCATTTGGAAAGATGTGCCTGGAGTATTAAATGCCGACCCAAAATGGTTTGATGTGACCGAAAAAATAGACCAGATGAGCTATTACGACGCCATCGAACTCACCTACTATGGTGCTACGGTTATCCATCCAAAAACCATTAAACCACTACAAAATAAAGATATTCCTTTGTATGTGAGGTCTTTTTTACAGCCTGCAGAGAAAGGAACAATAATAGCTAACACAAGCAATCCATTACCAATTCCCTCTTTTATTTTCAAAATAAACCAAGCCTTAATTTCTATTTTTCCAAAAGATTACTCCTTTATTATAGAAGAAAATTTAAGCAAAATCTTTGACCTTTTCCATAAGCATAATGTTAAAATAAACACCATGTTAAACTCTGCAATGAGTTTTTCTGTGAGTGTAGACGACAACGAAGAGACGGTTAAAAAGCTGTTAGAAGTGTTATCGACGGATTTTATGGTTAAGTATAATCGAGACTTAGAATTGGTTACAATAAGGTATTACGACGAGCAGACAATTGCGAGAACAATCGTTAACAAAGAAATATTGCTTGAGGTAAAAAGTCGCCATACCTGCCAAATGGTGATGAAAAACCTAGCCAATAGTTAACCCCGCAATGAATAAAGCAATTTTACAACCGGATGTACAAGATTTTATCACTAAAAATCTAACTGCTGATGCTGCTAAAATTGCACTTGCAAAGAGCCCATTTCTTAATGCTTCTTCTGCAGAGCTGGCCGCGCAGATTTTGGCAAAAAAGAAATCAGAAAAAAAACTCTTCACATGGTTTAACACGCCCAATATTTATTATCCAACTTCATTGTGTATAGAACAAACTTCGTCTGAAGTTACGGCGAAACATAAGGCCAAAATTGCGCCAGGCGAAACACTTTTAGACATTACTGGCGGATTTGGGGTAGACGCTTACTATTTTTCGCAACAGAATAAAAAAGTTGTTCATTGCGAAATGATTGAGGATTTGTCGAGCATTGCCAGCCATAATGCCAAGCAACTCGGAGCTTACAACATTGTCTTTTTAAACACTGATGGCTTAGTGTTTCTAAAACAAGAATCAACCCGATGGGATACAATTTATGCCGATCCTGCCCGCAGGGGAAATACCGGAAAGGTTTTTAAGCTAGCAGATTGCACACCAAACATTCCCTTAAATCTTGAAACTTTATTGGCAAAAGCCAACCGCGTAATGCTAAAAACCTCTCCGTTGTTAGATATTGATGCCGGATTGGGAGAATTGAAACATGTAAAAGAGGTACACGTAATTAGTATAAAAAACGAATGTAAGGAGCTGCTGTGGATACTTGAACCTGGTTTTAGCGGCGAATTGAAAATCACAGCCACTACTCTTAACGATCAGACAAAAAGCTTTTCTTTTTACAAAGCCGATTTAAAGCACGTCAATACTTTTGCGGAAAACGTGTTTACTGGTTTGTTTCTTTACGAACCAGATACCGCAATACTAAAAGCTGGTGCACAAGATTCAATCGCTTTGCGCTTCAACCTGACTAAACTACATGCAAACACTCAATTATTCGTTTCTGAAAAAAGAGAAGCCGATTTTCCGGGGAGAATTTTCGAGATTACAAAAGTGATGGATACCAAAGAAATAAAAAAGAAACCAGATCTGCGGGGAAACGTGGTGGTTAGAAATTATCCCGCTAAGGCAAAAGAGTTGGTTAAAAAATATGTGATAAAGCCCGTTAAAGAGCAATTTCTAATATTCTGCAAAACCTCAGATGAAAAAAACATCGTCATCGAGGCAAAAATTATCCAATATTACTGATGAGCATCTTTATAAACCGGGCCTGCAATTAAACAAATAAACCCTATCAAACATAAAGTTTATTAGGGTTTATTTGTTCAGCACAACATAGCCAACTTAATAGCTCGCTGTATCCAAGCCTATTTGTTAGGTTGTGGAGTTGTCCTTAAATAAGGTTTTATAATTTTATGTCCTTTTGGGAATTTAGCAGGAATGTCTTCTGTTTTAATAGCTCCAGAAACAATTACGTCTTGTCCATCTTCCCAATCGGCTGGCGTAGCTACGCTGTAATTAGCCGTTAGTTGTAATGAATCTATCACCCTTATTACTTCATTAAAATTTCTTCCTGTAGAAGCGGGATAAACAATCATCAATTTGACTTTCTTATCAGGACTGATTACAAACAAAGATCTTACTGTCAAGGTTTCTGAAGCATTTGGATGAATCATGTCATACAAATTTGCAACTTTTTTATTGGGATCTGCAATGATTGGAAACTCTACATTTGTATTTTGAGTTTCGTTAATGTCGCCGATCCAGCCTTTATGAGACTCTACTGTATCTACGCTTAACGCCAATACTTTTACATTTCGCTTTTCAAACTCGTCTTTTAAAGCCGCGGTTCTACCAAGTTCTGTGGTACAAACGGGTGTATAGTCTGCAGGGTGAGAGAACAGAACACCCCAACTATCGCCTAAAAATTCGTAAAAATCTATTTTTCCGATTGAGGTATCTGCCTGAAAGTTTGGCGCGGTATCGCCTATTCTAATACTCATAATTTTTATGTTTTAATGTTAACTAAACAAACCTACAAAAAAGTATACTAAAATAGTAGTTTTTATTTGAGCAATAAAAAAAATGGCTGTAAAAAAACATTTTTTTTTCTAAATAAACCTTAGTCACTCCGAAAATTAGCCGAGCCTTATAAATAAAAAAGCCTCATAAATATATGCGGCTTTTAATTTTATCTTTTTAGCGATAACTAGTTGTAAACCTTTATCATAAACACATAATCTTGCAGTTTTTCGATCTGTTTGGTTCGTTTTAGGCCAAAAAGGGCGCTTTTACGATTTACAGAGGGCTTTTTACCTAGCGAATCTGATGGTATTGCATTTATAGCATCTAAAATATAGGTAGATTTAATAGCGAATGCAGCGCCATCTGCTTGGCTCTCTTTACCACTAATTATACCAACCAAGTTACCAGCATTATCTAGTAGCGGCCCGCCACTATTGCCGGGATTTACAGGAATAGAAACTTGGTATTGTGTAGTATCGCCTACAAATCCATTTTTAGAACTTACGTAACCTTCGCCCAAAACAGCATCATCTTTTGGATAACCCAAGGTGTACACATTTTCGCCGATGCCTGCGCTATTTTTATTAATCGTGTAAGGAACAGCCGATAAGTTCTTAAATCTATTGTCATCTATTTTCAAAATAGCCATATCATATAATGGATCAGTATGTACTACCTTTACTTTAAAAGATTCACCTTTGCTGTTTTGAATATAGATCGAATCTGCATCTTGCACCACATGTAAATTGGTAACAATATAACCATTGGTAGATACTGCAAAACCTGTACCTCCATAATTCCCTGGGCTAAGTGCCTTAGGATGGCTAGTTTCGGCATTCGTCTTGATGTTTCTGATCAAATTGTTTTGACTTTTTATGGCCTTTACCACATCTTTACGCATCTGCAAATAGCTGTCTGCTTGCTTACTATTGTGTTGAATGGAATAAATAGAAATTAAAGAAAGCACGACAAAAGATGCAGCGATGCCAATTAGCGCCTTATTTTTACGCCAAATTGCAATAATTTTAGAAGAGTGAGGCCTAAACTCGTTTGCCAATGTTTCTACATCTATTTGACTGTGTATTTCATTTAGCTGATTATTTATTTGCAATCTCGAAGCATAATTGCTCATCGATTCTAAAAAAAACCTATGCGTAACAACTTGTTGGTCTATTGCGGGGTCGTTTTTTCGCAACAAATCGAATGATTTAGATTCCTCCTCTGTAAGGTTACCGAGAAGATAATCTTCTATAATTGCTTCTAGCTCTAACTCGTTTCTCATCTAATTTTTTGTCTTAAAAAACAATTTCTTCAATCTTTGCAAACATTTATACTTCTGCGTTTTAGCATTGTCTGAGTTTGTATATCCGAATTTATCACAGATGTCATTCATAGATAAATCGTGCAGGTAAAAATCTTGAATGATGGTTTTACAAGGTTCGCCCAAATTTATCAGGGCCAAATGCATTTTATCAAAATGTTGCTCCTTCTGCTCAAAATCTTCTACATCTTCATCAACCTCCAAAAACTCTTCATAGTCTGTAATGCTCCCCACCTTCTTGCTCTGTGTGGCAAGCCTCTTCAACCAAATCCTTCTGCTAACAGAATAAATATAAGTCTTTAATTTACTGGTCAGCTCAAAACCACCTTGCTTTACCTTATCATGCAGTACAATAATGGCTTCTTGATAAACGTCTTTAGCGTCGTCTTCGCTACCGTTGTTATTTAAAACCAATTGCAACACCATGGCAAAATAAGCCTTGTACAATCTATTAAGTACTTCTTCAGAATTATTTAAAATTCCTAAAATTACTTCTCTATCTGTTGGAACGGATTCTCTTAAACTAAACTTCACCAGTTAATACATTTTCTGTTAAAAAGTAACCCAATAATAGGTAAAAAATTGTGTTGCCGCCAAGTCCATCGATTAAAAACATCTCCAGCACCTCGTATGTAAGCAAGTATCAAAACGCTGTTTTCCGCCCATAACTACATACAACGTGGTTTTATACTTGTAAAAAAAGAATCTACCAGATTAAACCTTGGTGTAAACGATTGTCCAAAAACAACCAACGTAGATTAATTTTTAAATTATTAGGATTTATTAAAAATTGGCATACCTTTGCGGCCTTGATTTTAATACATGAAAAACACTTTAAAAATTACCTTTTTAGCATTTGCACTTTCCTTGGGCATGGTTGCTTGCAGCTCAGAAAAGAAAGCTACTTCAACTGATACAACTATGGTAGATACTAAAAATGTTGATACGATGGCAAAAGATACTACAGTGAAAGATACTGCTGTAAAAATCACTACTGAGAAGACAGAAATCAAGAAAAACTAGTTTTTGAAAAATATTTAAAAAAATAAAAAAATTACGGGTTACCTTTTGTCGGAACCCGTATTAACCTTCAAATTACATTACTTAAAAAAGAAAAAAATGAAAAACGCATTTAAATTCGGCTTTATAGCTTTAGCATTATCTTTATCAGTAGCTGCTTGTAACTCAGAAAAAAAAGCTGCTGGTGCAGATACTACAATGACTGATACTTCTATGAAGATGACTGACACTACTGGTGTTGACACTATGGTTAAAGATTCTACAGTTAAAGATACTTCTGTTAAAGTCGAAACTAAAACCACTGAAGTTAAAAAATAATTTTTAACTCCCATTTAAGATAAAGGTCAAGGAAAATTTTTCTTGACCTTTATTTTTTTTAAAAAAACGGGTTACCTTTTTTATTATTGGGTATTAAAGAGCGTAATCAATTATTAAAACTTAAAACAAGAAAAAATGAAAAATGCATTTAAATTAGGTTTCGTTGCCTTAGCTTTATCTTTATCTTTTGCTGCATGTAATTCTGAGAAAAAAGCAGATACAACTTCGGATACTTCGATGATGTCTTCTGACACTTCTATGAAAGACACCACAATGATGGATACTACCAAGATGGATACTACAATGAACAAAATGTAATTTTGTTTCCATCTAATCTCACTATATGGGCTTCAGAAACTTTCTGAGGCCTTTTTTTATTTGCGAACTAAGGGCATTTTAATTTAAAAAACCCGTCAAATGTGCTAAATTTGTGCTTTCATTTAAAAAAACAGGCATGAATTTAACCACTTTGCGAGCGATTTCTCCGATAGACGGACGTTATAGAAAAATCTCAGAACAATTAGCAGACTATTTTTCTGAAGCAGCGCTCATTAAGTATCGCGTTTACGTAGAAATAGAATACTTTATTTCATTAGCGGATTTAAAATTACCTGGATTAGAAGGATTCGACTCAAATTTACTTCCAAAACTTAGGAGTATCTATACTGACTTTTCAGAATCTGATGCAGAAGAAATTAAAGCGACCGAAAAGATAACCAACCACGACGTAAAAGCGGTAGAATATTTTATCAAATCCAAGTTCGATAGTCTTTCTCTCCAAAACTATAAGGAATTTATACACTTTGGCCTTACGTCTCAGGACATTAATAATACCGCTATCCCTTACTCAATCAAACTAGCCTTAAATGAGAGTTATTATCCAGCAATAACAACGTTAATTGAAAAGCTGAACACTTTAGCGACCAATTGGGCCAATATACCTATGCTGGCACACACTCATGGACAACCGGCTTCGCCCACAAAATTAGGCAAGGAGTTTTTGGTGTTTGCAGAGCGACTTGCAATTCAGCTTAAAAATCTACAACAAATATCTAATAGCGCAAAGTTTGGTGGTGCAACGGGCAACTTTAATGCACACCATATCGCTTATCCTAAAATAGATTGGGTTAAGTTTTCAAATCATTTTGTAAATGAAGTACTGGGCCTTGAAAGAGCGCAACATACCACTCAAATAGAACATTATGATCAATTTGCAGCCCAGTGCGATGCAATGAAACGCATCAACAACATCATTATAGATTTAGATAGAGATATCTGGACCTACATCTCTAAAAACTATTTCAAACAAAAGATAAAGGAAGGCGAGATTGGGTCTTCGGCCATGCCACATAAAGTAAACCCAATAGATTTTGAGAATGCAGAAGGAAATGCCGGCATCGCAAATGCACTTTTTGAGTTTTTTGCGGCAAAACTACCTATTTCTAGGCTACAACGAGATTTAACAGACTCTACAGTTCTAAGAAATGTTGGTGTACCATTTGCACATAGCTTAATTGCCATAAGCGCCACCATGCGTGGTTTAGATAAAATAATATTAAACGAAGACGCGCTGAATGCAGATTTAGAAAACAATTGGGCAGTAGTTGCAGAAGCCATACAAACGGTATTACGGAGAGAAAAATTTCCGAACCCTTATGAAGCACTTAAGGATTTAACCAGAACAAATACTAAAATAGACGCAAAAAGCATTTCGAACTTTATAGATGGCCTAGCTATCTCAGAAACGGTAAAAGCAGAACTGAGAACCATTACTCCTTTTACCTATACGGGAATTTTTTAGATTTTTAAATTTACGCTCGCACGACAGGAAAAGCACTCAAAATCCCTAATTTTGAATGATTAAAAATAAAGACATGACCATTAACGTATATACAGAGCAAACTCCTAATCCGGCTACCATGAAATTTATGGTAAACAAGCTTCTTATCAATGGGAGTGAAGATTTTGCGACCAAGGAAAGTGCAGAACATTCGCCTTTTGCTAAAGAACTCTACAAATTTAATTTTGTGTCGGGCGTGTTTTTTGCAAGTAATTTTGTTACCGTAACCAAAACGCCAGATGCAGAATGGGCAGATATTGAGGCTATTTTAAAAGAATTTGTAAAAGGTGCGGTAGAAGCCGAATTGAAAATAAAAGAAGCAACTGCAGAGGAGAACCCAAATTTCGAAGGATCAGAAACTGAGATAAAAATTCAACAAATTTTGCACGATTACGTTAGGCCTGCGGTTGAGCAAGACGGAGGCGCAATTACCTACAAATCTTTTGACGAGGGAGTTGTGACCGTAGAGCTCCGAGGTTCTTGTAGTGGATGTCCCTCTTCCACCATCACTTTAAAATCGGGCATTCAAAGCTTATTGCAGCGTATGGTGCCAGAAGTTACCGAAGTTGTTTCTGAAGCTTTGTAAAGAAACAAATTTTTTGAAGAGAAAAGGCTAAACTTAAATTTAGCCTTTTTTTTTGTTTTAGCTAGTTCGTATTTGAGTAAATACAACTAACGTGAAAGACAAAAACTCCAAATGCCAGTAAAGTATCGTTGGAAGACAAAAAACTAAAATATTTTTTGCAATAGAAGTTCTTTTCTTTGAGGCGAAACCTCAATCTCGGTACCATCTGCGAGCTCTAAAGTACCACCATCGCCTTTTTTGTACTTAACAACGTAGTTTAAATTAACGATTACCGACCGATTTACGCGCATAAAATGTTCGTCGTTCAACGTGGTCTCATATTCTTTTAAGGTTTTAGAAACAACAATTTTTCTATGATCCACAAGGATGAATACACTATAATTGCTCATTGCCTCAACCCTTAAAATAGCTACCTTATCTATAATGTAAACCCCTTCTGCTGTTGGTAAAGCCAATTTCCTATTTTGCTTTATAACTATTTTTTGCTCTTTATAGCTAGATTTCTCTTCTACTCTTTTCTTTAGTCTTGCTATGGCTAACTTTAAATCATCTTCATCAACGGGTTTTAAAAGGTAATCGACAGCACTTATTCTCAGCGCTTCTATGGTATAGCTGTCGTAAGCAGTTGTAAAAATTACCTCAAAATTAAATGTTCCCAACCGCTCCAGTACCTGAAACCCGTTTAGACCAGGCATTTCTACGTCAAGAAACAAAACATCTATCACTAAATCACCGATAAGATCTACCGCTTTTTCTGAACTATTTAAAACGGCAACGACTTCCAACTCATTTTCAAAAACTTCTAATTTATGAGCAAGTAACTTGCTACCTCTAATCTCATCATCTAATATTGCGGCTTTTAGCATGGCTTTTTTATCTTTAAATCTCTGTTGTTAATTTAAACTCACAATTATTCCGTTAATCAAAGTCTTCAATTTACTTGCTGAGTATGACTGGGCTTAAAATCCTTAAGGTAAAGATTAATTTCGTTTCCAAAATCTTTTTCTTTTGTGATAATACTCATTTCTACTTTCTCACCTTTTTTCCCAAACACTCTTTTAAAGGGGTGGAGACCAATAAATGAGTTCCCCATACTGTTTGCCGAAATTTCTATAGAACCTGGCTCGCTAAATTTAACTTCGGCAATCAAATAATGAACCATTCCGTTACGATCTAGCAATAATAAGCCACCTGTATATTCTACCGGAAATTTTTTAGACATCACCCAATTAGATGGCCCTTTTTCCCAACCGCCATCATCATGTAGAAGCGGTGCCTGGGGAAATGGTATTTTTATTACATCCATGCCGTCTATTACGTTTCGGTAATTTCCTGTAGATTTGGGGGTGACCAAAACATGTTTTTGGGTTTGAAACTGTGCAAATGATAGTTTTGCTAAACAAACGAATATTAAAACACATATAACTTTCATAGCTTTAATTTACTGATATTTTGGTTTAAATTTTAAGAGATTGGTTAATGAAGTTTGATTCAAAACATAGTAACTTCATCCTTAATGTCGTACGTTTCCTTTGGATTTTTAAAGCACATCAAAAAGTATATTTGATTCCAACGCCTCCATTTTCTGCTGAAAAACCTATGTTGTTGCTTATAACATAACCGGGTAGCCAATCTGCACTAATCGCAATGGGCAACTTTGCAAACTTATACTCTAAGCCTGCAACTGCAGAAACACCATAAGTCGTCACAGACGGGGCATCAATGTCTTTCCAGCTGAAATAATTTGCGAAAGCACCTCCGCCAATGTACCATCTCAGGCCATCTACACCCTTTATATCACCATGATATTCGTACAGCGCCGTTAGTGCAATATTGCTCCCGAATCCCCCAGCGCCATTGTACCTCACAATTGCTTCAATTGCTGCATCATCTTTAATAAAAAATTTTCCGGTTAACGAAACCCCATAGATAAATTTTAAACCCACTGCTGTTTTATAACCATTTTTGGCGGGAGTAGACTTGGTTTGCTTTCCAGAACTAGCAAACGCATTGGGTTTCGTGTCTACCACCGGTGATACCGGTGTCTTAACAATTTTAGATGGCGAAGTCGATGTATTTGACTTGCGAATTGGCTTTTTTGTGGTATGAATTGTTTTGGTTGTCTTAGCTTTCTTAACCGGCTTCTTAGTTTGGGCATATAGCGAAGAGCCTGTAATGGTGAGTAAACTAACGAGTATAATAAATAAATTTTTCATGTTTTTTTTTGTTTTTTTAAAGGTTTATAATTTCTTTTAAAACTGGTCATCAAAATGAATCCCATCTTAGAATCCAATAATAAGATTGACTAACTAATTCTTAACTAAATGTTTTGTGGCTGAATGATTTCTTTTTGGTAAAACTTCTGGAGTTATTTACAAACTCTCTTAGAAGTATTTTTGATTGAGTTTGGATCATCAACAGCTATTGTTTTGCCGCCATCCTGCAAACCGTTAAAAAGACCATCATTTGTCATACTCAGTAAGTTATTTGCGCCGGGATTGTTATTAAAGCCCCACCACCATGCCAAGTAGCCAAACTCATTTTCTTGGCAAAGACTCATTAACAGTTTGTAATTAATCTTATAAGAAACCGCATTTTGAATGTCTGCCACAGCCAACTCGCCAAAAACAACTGGTAGCCCAGATTGCTTTAGCGCCTTAAAATTATCAGTTATTTGTGCGTCAGAATAATTTCCATATAAGCCAACGGTTGGCCAGTATGCGTGGACACTAAACAATAAATCGTGCAAGGGATCGGCCTCCAATATAGCTTTACCCTGACTTATAAAAATTGTATGATCTTTTCCGTAGCCAGAAGCATCTAGCATGATAGGACAATTATATCCTGCATCTCTTAAAGTTTTAATCGCACGTATATTTACATCTCTGTAGGTAGCTGCAGATGCGTTACCGTTATCCGGTTCGTTAGCTACATTTATGATGATAGACTTGTTGTATCTCAGAAGTAGCGTCTTGATTTCACCCGTTATCCACCATTGGGTCGCTTTCGGTAAATCTGCGGAGATATCTGCGGATCCGGTATAATCATGTAATTCTAGTACCGGTATCATACCTTTTTCGATACAAGACTTTATTAATGGTTCTATTTTTTCTGCGGTTAGTGCAGTAACTACGCCCCCTTTACTATAATCTTTGTACTGTTTTTCTAAGACGATGCGAACAGCATTAGCACCTGTTTTTTCGATTTCTTCTAACTCTTTTAAGCCGAAGTTTACTGCATAGATATTGCCCATATTTACTCCCCGCAAGATAATCTTGTTGTCACATTTGTCTGCAAGATATTTGCCGTCTTTAACATGTAGTCCGAACGACAGATCGCCATCTTGAATTTCTTTCTTCTTACACCCAAATATTGTAATAGAAATAGCAAATAAAAGACAAATTATTCTCGAATTTTTCATGATTATTTCTTTTAAATTTGATTTATTGTTTAACAGCTTTTAATACGGAGGCGCCAGCTTTTTCGACCAGCATTACAGGGTTGTTTGTACCCAACCACGCTGGTACGGTTAGCCCAATCATTTGGCTGTTATTAGTTTTAAAACCAAAATTAACGAGCGCATAATAAGGCAACTTTTCGGCAGGGCCAGTGAGATAGATAGGTGTTACCAGATGTAGAGGTGGTGGGCCAGTTTTTGTTCCCACTATTCTTTTTTGAATATCCCACTCTACATTCGTATTGTTGATTTTAAAAAGTAGCTCACCGGCCTTAAAACTTGAGTTCTCTATCGCAAATGCATCTGTTTTTTTAACCAGAAGCGCATAAGCAATATCTGTTCCTCCATTAAAACTGTACTCTTTTAATTTAATCGTTCCGTTCGCATCTTTTTCTAAGGTGTAAGAATAAGTTCCGAAGCCTTCTGTATCAAAACTAAAAACGGAATTAGTAGCCGCGACTTCTTTGATTCTTAAGAAACCTACACCATGTACGCTCGCTTTTGTCACATTTCCTTCGTTTGTAAAAGTCATGAGGGTCAGTTTTGTGTTTCCGGTTTTTCGCTCGGTAACTAGATAATAATCAACCAATTCATTCATACCTATACCTTTTACCTCTATTGGTTCTTTGCCAACAGGATCATCACCGGTAGGTTTCACAGCATTCTTTTTACAGCTTACCAAAACAAATAATAGGATTATTGGAAGCATCTTATAGCAATTATTTAAGTTTTTCATGATTAAAATTTTTTAAAAGTTTAAATTATATTTTCTTCAATTCTCCATTGAAATTGGCGGTTACTTTTCCTTTGGCAGTAATACCGATTAACGTTATCACATAGTTATTGGCATTTTTGGTAACGGTTACAGTTCCGGTTCTAAATTCATCAGCAACATTGTTGATGATAACTTGAGCGCCTTTTAAATTATTATTTGGCAAAATGGGCATAGCGTAATTAAGATTTACATAATCTGCTTTTCCTTCGGGTATTACATAGTCTGCGAGACCTCCGAAACGAATTTGTACCGTGTTGAAGTCGCTAGATGATAAACAAATCCAGGCTCCTTCGCCATTACCACTTCGATAATCTGCATCTGTAATGGCCATTGTTTTATCCTCGTAAGTGAAACTACCAGAGCTTGCGGCTACATTGTTAACTGGGTTTTTCTTACATGAGGCTGCGGCGCATACCACAGTAAAGGCCAATAAAATACTTGCGAGGTTACTTTTTACTTTTGTCATGATTTTAGGGTTTAAAAATTGAGTTACATAAAGTTTGAGTTTAAAAAGTTTATTGCAGCCAAGCAGCAGTTTTTAGAAACATTTTATCTGTCCAGTTTCCATTGCAATGCCCTAAACTATTTGGGTCGCTGAAACCTTCGCTTTTAGCTTTTATAGGAGAATTTGCCGCAATTTTATTATACAAACTTACACCCGCGTAATTGCTATTTTGTGGATTGGCTTGATCTACATAGCCTTCGAATTCGTCTTTGCCACTTAGGCTTAGAACGGGAATCTTAAATTTGCTAATCTTGTCTATATCAGTTGCTCCACAGGCAGCTAAAAGGCCTTTGCAATAATTTAGGTTATTATTGTAAGCAATATTTGTGAGCAATAAATAACTGCTATAGGAAAATCCACCAACAACCGATTTACTCTTATCTATGTTGTATTTTCCAGCAATTGCTACGATGCATTTATCATAATCTTCTCCAATCATTCTCGCACTAGTATTCCAGTCTGCGGTGCCAGGTGTTTTGCGATATTTAACTATTGCTGCCGCATATCCATTTGAAGCAGCTTTTTCGCATAACGCTGTTTCAGAGGCGCCATCAACAGAGCCTTCGGATGGATTGTTCTCATCATTTCCACTTCCAACTACCAATATTCCTCTAAAAGAAATGCTATTCTTATCGGTGAATATTTTGTAAGTGATACCATTAACACTTTCTACAACTTGTTTTACAGCTCCATTAATATGCTCTTGACCTTCGCCAGATTTGTGCTTTTTACAAGAAACAGCTACGATTAAAATGCAAGCGGATACGACTAATAATTTTTTCATGGTCTTATTTTTTTTCTTGAACAAACTTATAAGCTTAGCAAATACGATTTAAAGAAAATGATTGGAGCAGACTTTTTAATGAGTGAGAAGTACTTTTAAATGAGTGGAGGGAATCGGTTGATTATTAAACCAAATGCTAAAAAAAGCGATACATCATTAACAAGTGTTTACAGAACACAACCAGGTATAATATGGTAAACAACCAGCTAATCAGAACTAGCGAATTGTAGAATTAAATCAACATATTTCCTTTAAAACGAGCGGCTTGAGTGAACTGGGTTTTCTAATGAGTGAAACGGGAGTTTGAATTAGTATACTTTAGAAAAATCCATTATATTTATTTATTACTTTGAATATCAAATAGAAAACTATTTAATCATTAGCTAAAAGTGGTATCTATGTCAATAATTCTGCATTATATAAAAGTTGGTAACTTCAGAATTGTAGTGCGGTTCACAATTGCTCTTTCCACTGGCTTAAGAATCTTTAATGTTTTCTGTGTTGAAAATAAATCCAAAAATAGCATCTTATATTTTGATAAATTTTAAAACAACTAATCATACTATTATGAAAAAACCAACCAACGAAATGGACGTGGCAACAAAAAAAAACGTTATACTGCCTAAAAATGCAGGTATTGAGAAGCTTAAAAAAATAAATTTTAAAGCGTCTAAAGATTTAAGTTTCGCAGATTTAGAAATTAGGATTACCGTGAAAGGTCATGGTGTGGTAGCAAAATTTTACAACAAGGGCGTCTTAGAGGCAAAACAAGTTGTAATAATTAAGCCAAAACCATCTCCACCCCCAGTAGATCATGAAATCATCAACGCGCTTAAGCAGCTTCAGTTCAATCTGATTGTCAAAAAATAAAGATGAATTTTTTAAGATTTGCAACAATCGCCGGATTATGGCTTATCTATAGTCCGGCATTTTCGCAATTAAACTACAAATCACTTTTAAGATTAGCTCAAGATAGCACAAAACATCAAAAATATAATGTTGCAATTAAGTTGCTATTTAAAGCAAAATCACTAAAAGGCAAGGATACCGGTTACTCAGACAAAGTAAATATGTATCTGGGTAATAATTACGAAGCGCTTAACAAGATAGATTCTAGTATTTTCTATTATGGAGAAGCTGTAAAATTTTGCGAGCAAAAAAAAGACTTTGCTGCGCTATCTTTTTTATATAGCCGTTTGGGCAACTTAGAATCGAGTGTTAGCGGAAGACAAAAAAATGCCATCAATTACTTTAAAAAACAGTTGATCTACGACAAATTATTAAAGGATAGTACAAATCTCTTTGATTGTCTAAATAATATTGGAGTAAGTTACAAAGAACTTAACATCCCCGACAGCGCAATTTTCTACTTCGATAAGGTAATTTCAAATCAGTCTAGCTATAACAATGCAAAAAATAATGCCTTATTGTTTACGGCAGATACCTATTCCTTGCAACATAGATATAAAAGCGCATTAATTTTTTACGATAAAGCATTAAGAAATTTAACCTTAGCTAACGACACTACAGGATTGTTTGCCGCGTATGCTAATAAAGGAGATTGTTTAATGCAACAAAACAAGTTTAACGAAAGCATAATATGTTTAAACAAAGCAAATCAATTTATTAACCCAAACATTACAGACACGTATAAAGCGGTATTATACCACAACTTTGCTTTTGTATATAGTAAGTTAAAGCTATTTGAGAAAGCCTTTAAGTTTAAAAACTTAGAGAATATTACCAAGGATAATATCAATACAGAAAATATTGGCGATGCAATTATTGAGATGGCTGCAAAATACGAGCTTAGAAAAAAACAAGATAGCATTTATATTAGTAAACAGGCCTTGGTATTGGCAGATGCGAAAACAAATGAAAAACAAAGGAATTTTATCATTTTGGTTGTGGTTTCTGTTGCCATTATTTTATTTTTTATAAGCATATACCGCTTTAAGCAGCTTAAATATAAAAACTCACTTCAACGGAAGGAGGCCGAACAAAACGCACTAAAGTTAAATTATCAATACAAGTTAACCGAGAGCGAGCTAAAAGCAATCCGCTCGCAGATGAATCCGCATTTTATTTTTAATGTGCTAAACTCCATAGAGGCGTATATTATGGAGAACGATAAAAAAACTGCTTCTAGACTTTTACAAAAATTTGCTGCATTAAGCCGCCTTATATTAGAAAACTCTACCAAAAGTTTGGTAATTGCAGATAAGGAGCTAAAGGCGCTAATGCTTTATACAGAATTGGAGGCTATGCGATACGACAATTCTTTTAAATATAACTTTATTGTTGATGATGAAATAAATCTAAAAAGACTTTTCTTACCTCCAATGCTCATTCAACCGCTAATTGAGAATGCAATTTTACATGGGCTAATTACGGCTCAAAATCCTGATGCAAATTTAAAAGTGCAATTTAGTCTAGTGCAAAATGGAATATGTATCACGATAGAGGACAATGGGTACGGTATAGAAAAACAGTGCGCCCTCGACACAAAAAGTATTATTAAAGAAAAATCTATGGGATTGGCCTCCATCATAGAAAGGATTGAAATCATAAATAAGCAGGAATCTAGTTATAAAGCTTCTTTTAACATCGCTCCAAGATTAGGGGGCGGTACAATTGCCACAATTTGCCTTCCATTATTTACTGAACAATAATATTTGTTAAAACACAATCCTGTAGATTCAAATCTTTAAATAACTTTAGAGCTAAATCAACAGATTGCATACTTCGTAAAGATAGCAAACGGTTTTTCTATCCGGAGATGCACTTTATATGTTACAAGGAGCGATACATTACACTTCAATTTTAGCCTAGTCTATTAAGATTTATTTGCAGATATTTAAAAAATCCAAAATGTATTTTATTACTAAAAATACCTTCTCACAGCTTCTAATAGTTCTGTAGTTACCTTTCTGTTCGTAGCAATAACCTGTCTTTTTTCTAAGAAATCAGCACCGCCAGCAAAATCTAAGACCTCGCCACCTGCCTGCTGTACAATAAAACAACCTGCGGCTATATCCCAAGCTTGGATGTTAAACTCAAAATAAGCTTCAAACCTACCGCAAGCAACGTAGATTAAATCTGTAGCGGCCGAGCCGATGCGCCTTAACCCGTGGGTTTTCTGCATCACTTCTGTAAGCAGCTTCATGTATTGTGGTAGTTCATCAAATTCGTAATACGGAAATCCAGTAGCTAATAGGCTAGATTTTAGATCTGGATTACTCGATACTCGAATTTCTTTTTTGTTTAAAAATGCCCCTCCACCTTTATAGGCATAAAACATTTCTCCACGGTTAAGCTCATACACTACGCCCAAAACCGCTTCTCCATCTTGGTAAAGCGCCACACTTACGGCATAGGTAGGTATTCCATGGATAAAGTTAGTGGTTCCATCTAAGGGATCTATAATCCAAGTAAAGCTTTTGCCCGTTCGGTTTATGGTTTTTTCTTCGGTCAAAAACCCAGCATCAGGAATTAACTTGTCGAGATTTTTAACTAATTTTTCTTCCGCAGTTTTATCAACGTAAGAAACCATATCATTTAAACCCTTATATTCTATTTTATCCGCATCAAATTGTAAAGCCTCTTTCCGAATAAAATTACCCGTAAGTTTAACTATATTAACAACTTTGGTACACAGTAATTCGTAATTCATATTTTCTTTTCTGTAGCGCTTTGTGTGGTTTTAAAACTCAAACCACAAGTAAAATTTAGCTTAATTTGTTTCCATTTCTAAGCGCATAAATACATAGCCCAATACCACCAAACACCAAAAATGTCGAAATCATTTCGGCCTGCGTAAAGGCGAGACCAAAAGCATGGTATTTAGAGTTTACCCTAATAAGCTCTATTAAGAAACGCTCTACCCCTGCCAAAATCATGTAAATTCCAAACATTAGTCCCGGCGACTTAATTTTCTTTCTAATGCTCCATAAAAAAGCAAAAAGCAGCAAGCACATAATTACCTCATACAATGGTGTGGGGTAAACCCCTTCTGCCAGCTGATGACAAAATCTGCCCACGCAACCGTCTATTGGCACTCCTTCTCCAATTACATTATGTGGATATTTATAAGACCACAACCAATCTGGCACCCAAGTAAAAGGTTTCGGATGCAGATTCGCAATTCCCCAATCGCCATCGCCGGCCATGTGGCAGCCAATTCTTCCAACGCCGTAGGCCAGCATCATGCCCGGACCGCCAACATCTAACATGTGTAACGGTTTAATTCCATTTCTTTTGGCAATAAGGAGCACCGCAGCACCGCCACAAATAAGACCGCCATAAAACGTCAATCCGCTAAAAGACAACAGCCTCTCAACTGGATGCGCCACAAAATCATCCCAGTATTCTAAATTATCGAAAAACTTAGCGCCAAGAAAACCCCAAATAGCAGCCCAAACCACCATATTACTCATAAGTTGATAAGGATGTATGGTAACCGTTGTGCTTTTTGGCTTGTCTAATTTAAACTTGGCTTTTTCTTTATAATCCCAATAGGCAAAAAGTGCCGCAAAGGCAATTCCACCCAAAATATTTCCTTTTAAAGAAAGTAGAACTGTTTGGGCATCGTTTACAAAACGCGAGTAATTTAACAGCGCAAAAACAAGTTTATAGCCAATTAAAAAACCAAATAAGGCGTTTAAAAAAAGCTCTAACGGAGTTGCAGGCTCGCCTACAACCACCGTTTTTGTAAACGGATGCAAAATCCCTAGCCCCTCTTTGCGTTTCAACTCTTCTGAAAAAGCCCAGTAGCCAGCAATGAAAGCAAATGCAACAAAAACCCCGAAAGTATTAAACGGCATTGGAATGTTTACCCCAAATAAATACTCTATAAAATGCGAAACAGTAGGAAACATAAAAATTATTTGTTGCGAAGATAACAAACAAAGATGAAAGCCTAAAGTACCAACTATAAAAGGTTAAGGTTAAAGCATGGCCAAAACTTCGTGCAGCGATTTTTGTAAGCCGTTATGCTAAATAAAGTTCTAATAATTTTTAGAAAACGCAATGTCAGTAGTTTTCAGGCCAGTGCAGCCCCGTTTTCCGCTTTACTCCGTTGTAATTGCTGCATCTTGGTCAGCATACGTCTGCAGATTTAGATTCCGAACTTGGCAACTCACCCTTACATATCCGTATCATAAAAACGTATTTAAGTAAATACGTGAAACATAGTTTAATGAGACGTATTTTTGAGACACCAAAGGAAGGAAAATATTGATTTATTTGACCTGAGCTCGGATTCTCAATATACCGGGGTTTAATGAGAAGGTTGTTTTCCAGCTAAGAAACTGCTAAATTTATTTTGGAAGCTATTTTAGATAAGAGCACAGTTTGAAAGATAATACCTATAAGCTGTATATTTGAAAATTATTGCTAATCATGAAAGCTATTATACCAGGTCTCCTTTTTTTTCTAATCGTACTATCCGGCCTGATTGAAGCCCCGGATTACAACAGTGGATTTGAGTCTGTCAATGAAACTAAAACACTTCCTACCGGATGGTCGTTTCAGGCACCAAATTACAGTAATATTAAATTAGATTCGGTCACTAAATATGAAGGAAAATATAGCTTGTCGATCGAGAATTCGATTGATTTTAATACCCCGCAAGAAGTCGGGAACTATTTTAACATAGAGGAAGTTGGTACTTCGAGCAAGGATGGTGATTCGATTGAATTGAGGGGGTTTATGAAAATGGACGAAGTTCGAGGTGGGTATGCTGCAATATGGTTAAGAGTTGACGGAGTCGATGAACTCGGCGAATTAGTTGACAAAAAATACGATGGCACACATGATTGGGATGAGTATAGTGTCAAACTGCCCTACACTAAGAAAATAAAGAATATAGCTTATGGAGGGATTCTAGATGGAGTTGGCAAAGTCTGGTTCGATAATTTCCAAATTTACAAGGACGGCAAACCCCTAAATAGCTTAAGGCGAATTCCGCCAAAGAAAGCCCAGCTAGATACTTCCTATCGGACTGGTTCAAGAATAAAGAATGTCACGATAAATGCCAAAAACATAACCAATCTGGCTATAGCTGGACAGGTCTGGGGTTTTTTAAAGTATCACCACCCATATGCTGGAAGCGGGGACGTAAACTGGGACGCCGAGTTATTTAAAATATTAGCCAAGACACTTAAATGCAAGAATGTTACCGAACTAAGCGATTCTTTAGAGGTTTACTTAGACTCCCTCCCGAAGGTAAAAGAGTGTGACGACTGTAAAATCCCACCGACCCCAAATGTGTTATTATCTCCAGATTATGGAGATTTGTTTACAGGAAAAATAATAACAAAAAGCTTAACCAACAAACTTCGGTATATCCAGCAAAACAAATCCAGTAAACAAAACTATTGGGTTAAAAAAGAGCCAAGCCTTGGTTACCCCCAATTTGTCAATGAAAAAAGCTACGATGAGATGGTATTTCCCGATACGGGGTATAGGTTACTTGCGTTGTTTCGATATTGGTCTATAATAAATTACTATTCACCATACAGAAACATTACAGAATACGACTGGAACCAAGCTCTCAAAAACTTTATACCTCAATTTTTAGCTGCCAAGGAAGCCAAGGAATATACCCTTACAACGTTAAGGTTGATAGCGACAATTAAGGATACGCATGCAAACATCTCGAATTATAACCCCATCTTAGAATCAATCAAGGGTAAATATCGCGTCCCCTTTCGCGCCGATTTTGTAGAAGATCAGTTGATCGTAAGCGGATTTCGTAGTGATACCCTGAATATACAGAACAAGGTTAAAATAGGAGATATTATTGTTTCGATCAACGGCGTTAGCATTGAAAAACTTGTTAAAAAATATTTGCCCATAACGTCTGCATCCAATTATGAGACACAATTAAGAGACTTGCCTTGGAACTATCTTATGAGAAGTAATGACGACGAATTGCAATTTGTCCTTAAAAGAAACGGCAGGGTAATCAAATTAAATATCCAAATGTTAAAGGGTAAATCTCATTACTTAGACCCAGAGTATAAGGATAAAGAGGCTTATCATTTGATAGGCCATAAAATCGGCTATGTCAACGCGGGTAAATATCAGAATTCGGAGTCACCGGAGATGAAAAAGATGTTTGCAAAAACGAAGGGTATAATTGTAGACCTAAGAGAATATCCGTCTGACTTTATGTTTTTCACTTTTGCAAAGTACATTAAATCATCTAAAAGTTTATTTGTAAAGTTGTCTACTGTAGATTATTTAAACCCAGGCACTTTCGTCATCACTGATTCAACATACAACGGATCTGATAAGGTAGGCGATTCGTATAATGGGAAGGTGATTGTAATCGTCAACTCTGACACGCAGAGCCGGGGTGAGTTCACCACAATGGCACTCCAGAGTTCACCAAATGTCAGTGTTATTGGCAGTCAGACTGCTGGTGCAGATGGAGAAGTTACTGCTATTGTTCTTCCTGGAGGCATTTTAACTATGATATCCAGTAGAGGTACATTCTATCCAGACAATTCTCCAACACAAGGGGTTGGTGTAAAAATCGATGTTGTTGTAAAACCAACAATACAGGGGATAATTAACAAAAAAGACGAATTGCTTGAAAAAGCTGTAAACATTTTGAATTCGCCGGTCAATTAATTTTCTTTTTATTTCAATAAAACTTTGAAACGTACGTAATTTTAAATGCAAATTTACTCTAAAAACTGAAGTGTGAAAAATATGATATTCTCAAAAAACGGTCGTTTTTTAAGAAAAATAATTTAGACTTTACCAAGGAAGAATCTGCATTGCGAGCCAACCTAAATGATGAATTTCAAAAACAAGTCTAGGTCTTGCCGGTTTACGTTTGCGTGGTTTCGCTAAATTTATCTCTTATATTAGAACGAGTCCAATAGGCCTATGCGAGTAGCTTTAGGCATTTTTTCCTCCTAACAGTTCCTAGGCTGACCCCACCGAGTTGGCTATAGCTATTTTTATGCGGCCGAAGTTTAAACGCGCTCTAAGTTAATGCGCAAAAACCGAATCCAACTCCTCTACATCTACTTCACCATTGGCAGCAAGTGCCACCAACTTCACTGCTTTTAAGGCATTAATATTCAATGGATCGTACTTAGCCCTTACTTTTACATAATTTTTTGTAAAACCATGCATGTAGCCTTCTTTATGATCAGCCTCAAAAAGCACCTCGGCGTTGCTTCCAATTTGAGACTGGTAAAAGCTCCTGCGTTTTTTTTCTGATAAAATATGAAGCATTTTATTCCTGTCGTTCCGTTCTGAACCAACCACAACACCTTTCATGTCCGCAGCCTCTGTTTCGGCACGCTCAGAGTAACTAAAAACGTGCAGATAAGAAATATCCAACTCGTTTAAAAACTTATATGTTTCTAAAAAATCTTCTCTGGTTTCTCCTGGAAAGCCAACAATTACATCGACACCAATACAACAATGTGGCATAATCGATTTTATTTTACCGACCCTTTCTGTATATAGATTAGTGCGATAGCGCCTTTTCATCAAGCCTAAAATCTTATCGGATCCAGACTGCAAGGGAATGTGGAAATGAGGGACAAATTTTTTGGAGTTTGCAACAAACTCTATAATTTCATTGCTCAGTAGATTAGGTTCTATAGATGAAATACGTATGCGTTCAATTCCATCTACTTGATCTAACGCCTTAACCAAATCTATAAATTGGTTTTTACGATTGCCATCAATAATGCCAAAATCGCCAAGGTTAACACCGGTTAACACTATTTCTTTAATACCAGTTTCGGCAACCATTTTTGCACGATTAACCACATTTTCTATGGTGTCGCTACGGCTGGCGCCGCGAGCAAGCGGAATGGTGCAATACGTGCAAGGGTAATCACAACCATCTTGAACTTTTAAAAACGTGCGCGTTCTGTCTCCAATAGAATAAGAAGCAATAAAATTATGGTTAACTTTTTCTATACTTTGTTGGTGGATAACAGCTTTATCTTTTTTCGTAAGATCCGTGATGTATTCTACAATCCTAAATTTTTCTGCCGCGCCCAACACCATATCTACTCCCTCTATCTCGGCTATTTCGGCGGGCTTTAGCTGCGCATAACACCCCACAACGGTTATATACGCATTAGGTGAGTTTTTTAAGGCTTCTTTTACCACCTTTCGGCATTTTCTATCGGCGTGATCGGTAACAGAACAGGTGTTTATAACATAAACGTCTGCTTGCTCGTAAAAATTTACTACCGCATAACCTGCATCGGTAAAAAGCCTCCCGATGGTAGAGGTTTCAGAAAAATTAAGCTTACAGCCTAAGGTATAAAAAGCAACTTTTTTCATTAGCCTGCAAAGATAAGAATTTTGTAGTCAGTAGCCAATTTGAGCATTTAGGAAAACGTAAAAAAATCGGTCGTTAATTTTCATTCCACCTGTAAGTATCTAGCTCAAATCCAGCCAGATCTAACACACGGGTAATCACCGTGGCAGCAACCTCTTCTATTGTTTTTGGCAAACTATAAAAAGACGGATTCGCAGGACAGATAATGCCGCCGGCCTCGGTAATGGTTTTCATATTGTTAATGTGAATTAAACTAAAAGGCGTATCTCTTACCACCGTAATTAATCTTCTGCGCTCTTTTAAAACTACGTCTGCAGCCCTAGAAATTAGGTCGTTTGACACACCACCTGCAATTCTACCAAGCGTGCCCATGCTACAGGGCGCAATAATCATGGTATCGTATTTTGCAGAACCGGATGCAAAAGGTGCATTAAAATCATTTTTTTGATAAAAATCGAAGTCGTATTTGGTATACTCGCTGTTGCCCAGCTCAAATTGCCAAACTTCTTTTGCATTATCGCTCATAACTACCCCGACAGCAATGAGTTGATCCTGTAGTTTTTTTAAATAATCTAACAACACTTTCGCATAAACGGAACCACTTGCACCGGTAATTGCAACAATTACTTTCTTTTTCATCAAAATAAGTTAGCATTAAAAAGGAGAAGTAGAAAAAAGGGTCAGAAACAAGTTTCTGACCCCACATCTACCTATGAAAAACATACCCTAGAAGGGCAAGAACAAATATAAAACTTTTTTTTATAATACCCAATCTATGTAAAAATACTTAAAATAACAGATCGAAGTTTTAATACAACGTTGCGTTAAAGACTGCTATAAAGTCTTTTGGCATGCGCTTTTCGGCTGCCAAATATTCCGCAGGTGCGGGATTAAAGCACTCGAAACGTGCTCAATTCCCTTTGTTATGATGAAACGATAAGCCAATAAAAAAAGCCCCCTAAAAATTAGGAGGCTTTTACTTATTTCATACTTCAATTATGGTTTTTGCGCTTCATCTGGCGCCTTGCCTATCAATTCCATAAACTGATCTAACTTAGGAGTAATGATAATTTGCGTTCTCCTATTTTTAGACTTTCCATCTGGCGTACTGTTATCGGCAACTGGGTTGTATTCTCCCCTACCGCCGGCTGTTAATCTTTTAGGATCTACACCGTATTTGTTCTGCAAAGCCTGAACTACAGACGAAGCACGTAGTGTACTCAAATCCCAGTTGTTTCTAATGTTCTTTTGAGAAATCGGCACGTTATCCGTGTTACCTTCTATTAAAACATCATAATCTTTATAATCGTTAATTATTTTTGCAATTTTATTTAATGTCTCATCGGCCATGTCAGAAACTTCATAACTTCCCGATTTGTAGAGCATGTTATCAGATAGCGAGATATATACCACACCTTTTAATACTTGCACATCTACACCTTGCATTTCTTCTCTACTTAAAGACCTGGTTAGGTTATTTGTTAAAACAAGGTTAAGTGAATCGCTTTTATTCTTAGCATTTACCAATTGCTTAATGTATTTGTTAGAGCTATTTATTTCATCAACTAATTTAGAAACGTTTACACTTCCCTGATTAGTAGAGGTTAGGCATTTATCTAATGCCGCCTGCAAACCTGCGCTGTTTGCCTTTTCAGACTTGATTTGATCCTCTAAACTGGTTACCCTACTGGTTGAACCTGTTAATTCTCTTTGGCTGTCTTGGTACTTGTTGCTAAGTTCTTGATTTCGATCTTTCAGTTTCGAATAATCTGACTGGAGTTCGGTAAATTTCTTATTGCTTACACAACCGCTAATCATTCCTACAGCGAGGAGAATTATCGGGATTGTTTTTATAGCTCTCATAAATTTCTATTTTTGTTATGTGCCTTACCGAACAAATACCTTACCAAAAAGTTTCTGCAAGATTTACATCTCCAAAATATCCGGTAAATATTGCTCTTTTTTAGAGTGTCTTTGCGTTTTAAAGCATTATATTTCCACCTTGCTTACCACTTTAATTAACCGCAGATGAAAATAATTCTTTTTCTTTTCACAGTGTTCACTCACAACTTGTTGTTTGCGCAAACAGCAGACAGTTTATATAAAATTTATGATGTAAAACAGCAAAAAGAAATTTCTTTGGATGATCTTGTTGCCAATGCGGATAAAGCGAATGTGGTTTTTTTTGGAGAAGACCATAACGATTCTGTCTGTCATGTAGTAGAATTTCTTATCATAAAAAAACTTTCAGGAATATATCCTGCTCATATAGCCATTAGTATGGAGATGTTTCATACTGATCTGCAACCCGTACTTAACGAATACCTAGACGGTTTAATTTCTGAACGAAATTTTTTAAAAGAAGGAAATCCTTGGCCTAATTATACCGACTATAAACCCATTATAGAATATGCAAAGCGGCACAAACTGCCTATTATTGCTGCAAACGTGGCCACTAGGTACAGCAACGCGGTTACCATAAATGGCTTATCTGTCTTGAAGAAATTTCCAAAATCTTCCAGGTTATTTTTACCTCCCCTCCCTATCGATACTGCATTGGGTCTTTACTATACCAAATTTAACCAAGTATCGGGAGGACACGGTATGGGCGATATGAAAATTTATCAAACACAAAACCTTTGGGATGCAAGCATGGCTTGGTCTATTGCCAGCTATTTAAGAAAACATCCAAGCACTAAAATCTTGCAGATAAATGGCCGCTTTCACAGCGATGAAAAATTGGGCGCTGTTGCCAAATTAAAAGAATACCGTCGGACGGTTAAAACGCTCACTATTTCGTCGTTTTCTGGTGCAGACTTCAATCACCCAAAATGGAAAAACTATGCAAATCTTGCCGACTATATTGTTTTGACCAACCCAAATATACCTAGAACATATTAGTGAAGTTACACATGCTGTAAATTTCAGACTCTATTTTAGCAAAAAAATTACAAAAAACTGTGTTCGTTGTAATCGGTATTTGTTAGGGTATTTAGATTAAGGTCTTGTTTTTAACAGATCTCTAATTTCAGTAAGTAAGCTTTCTTCTTTAGATAATACTGCCGGCGCTGGTGCTTGCTCAGCTTCTTTCTTGCGTTTTAAACTGTTAATTCCTTTAACCATCATAAACACTACAACAGCCAATAACAAGAAGTTAATGGCTACAGTAATAAAATTTCCGTAAGCAAAAATAGCCGCGCCGGCTACTTTTTGAGCCTCAACCAACGGTGTGCCCGCTGGTACATCTCCACGCAATACCACGTACAAATTGCTAAAATCTGGCTGCCCGATTATTGCAGCTACAATCGGCATTATTAAATCTTTAACAATACTGTCTATGATTTTGCCGAAAGCCGCGCCTATAATCACGCCGACAGCCAAATCCATTGCGTTGCCTTTAATGGCGAACTCTTTAAATTCTTTTACAATGCTCATTTATAATTGCTATCTAATTGTCTAACAAACTTAAGCATTATTTAGAAAAACACTAATTTAAAGGAAAAATAACAACTTGGCTGTTGCGTTTTAAACACTAAAAGCGTTTTACAATCATTTTATCTGGATTAGCATCGCGCTTAGGTTTTTACCAGAAAACAAATTATTGGATTGATTTCTGTATTTTTGAACAATTCTTTTTGATACTATATGTTAAAGCAACACCTACAACAAAGGCTACTACAAAAACTATCTCCTCAGCAAATACAATTTATCAAGTTGTTGCAAGTGCCAACTGTTTCTTTGGATGCCAGGATAAAGGAAGAATTAGAGGATAATCCGGCGTTAGAAGACCCGAGCTTAATGGTGCAAGAAGAACCTAAGAGCGAGTACGAAGATCTAAATGAGAGCGATGACGACTTCGAAAAAAACTCAGAAGATAACTCTGATGAGTTTAATGTAGATGAGTACCTACAAGATGATGATGTAAACGAATACGGCAACAGCTATAATAACTCAGACGATGACGAAGAGCAAAAGGAAAGACCCATCGCAATTGAAAGTACATTTTTCGAAAAACTCCAGTCTCAACTAGACCTAATTCCACTTTCTGATAAAGATTTTATTATAGGTAAACAAATTGTAGGCAGCTTAGACGATGATGGATATTTACGGCGACCGCTTAATTCTATGATAGACGATCTTGCTTTTTCTCAAAATGTATTTGTAGAAGAAGAAGAGGTTTTAGATATGTTAAAAATCATTCAAACGTTCGATCCATCTGGCATAGCGGCGAGAGACCTAAGAGAATGTTTGCTTATCCAACTTAGAAAAAAAGACAACAGCAACCCGGTAATTGTAGAGGCCATTAAGGTGGTAGAAGATTATTTGGATGAATTTACGCGCAAACATTACGATAAACTAGAAAAAAGTTTAGGTATAGATAGCGAAGAACTTAAGGAGATTGTTAACGAGATTTTAAGGTTAAACCCAAAACCTGGAGACTCTAACCAGGTAACAACCAAGCAAATGCAAATTATTCCTGATTTTCACATCAGCAATAATGACAGCGTTTTAAATTTAACCTTAAACTCCAAAAATGCACCAGAGCTAAAGGTTAGCAAATCTTATCAAGAAATGTTCGATCATTACGATAAAACATCGGCCAGAGACAAAAAACTGAAGGAAGCCGTGCAATTTGTTAAGCAAAAGCTAGATTCTGCCAAGTGGTTTATAGACGCCATTAAACAGCGCCAACAAACACTCTTAAAAACCATGAATGCTATTATGCATTATCAATACGATTATTTTCTAACTGGCGATGAAAGGAAAATGCGCCCAATGATTTTAAAAGATATTGCAGATAGAATTGATATGGATATTTCAACCGTATCTAGGGTGGCCAATTCTAAATATGTACAAACCGAATTTGGCACTTATTTGCTAAAATCTTTTTTTTCAGAAGCCATCCAAACAGAGAGCGGCGAAGAGGTTTCTAACAAGGAGGTTAAGAAAATATTAGAGGATTGTATAGGAAAAGAAGACAAACGCAAGCCATTGGCAGACGAAAAGCTTACCGATATTTTGAAAGAAAAAGGCTACAACATAGCACGGCGCACTGTTGCCAAATACAGGGAGCAAATGAACATTCCTGTGGCGAGGCTGAGGAAGGAACTTTAAAAAAGGTTAGGGGTTAGAGGTTTAGACGTTGAGTTGTTTAGCCACTGAGTTGTTTAGAGTTTGGTCGGTCAGACCAAATCGAAAAACCCTTATTGCGTTTTCTACGAGGCGAAAAGCGTAAATCTAAAATCGCAAACTTCCAGCCTAAATACCGTGCATCAAGCGTGGGCTACAGCTACCAAATCTTTATCCTAGATGGTACGTTGTAAATATTGTTGAGCAACAAACCCAACACAATTTCATGGCTTCCATTACTTACTTGGTTTAAAGCTGAAGTAGTAAAGTCGTAGCTGTACGTTAAGTTTACCAATTTGGAAATGTTAAATCCCGCCATAGCAGAAAAAGAGTCGTCTTTTCGATAACTGCCCCCAAACCAAATACGGTCTTTAAAAGCTACTTTTAGATTTAAATCTATAGAAGCCGGCGCTGGATCAGTATATTTTACCATAAAAGATGGGATGGCTGCAATATCTTCGTTAAGGACAAGCTTGTAGCCTGCTGTAACGAAATAATGGGGTGCCAACTTTCCTTGGGTTGATTTATTTACATCGCTAAAACTTAATCCTTGACCTAAAATTTGTTGTACAGATACTCCTGCAAAAAGCCTTGCGCCATAAAGCCAAACACCAATGCTTAAATCTGGCTTGGTTTGGTTTGTTATGGCTCTTCCTACAGCTGGGTCGTTGGCTTCCTCAAAACTAAGCGCATTAACGTCTAAAGAAATGTTAGAAACGCCAGCTGCAACACCAGCTGATAAATTAAATTTATCGTTTAGTTGCAAATGGTAGGCATAAGTTAAATCTGCATCTAATCTAGAAATTGGGCCAGCCTTATCTTGCACGGCCGTTATTCCTACCCCGTGATGTGCAGGCGATGAGGTATAATTCTGCGTATAATTTCTATCCATTGGGTCGCCGGTTTGCTCTGGAAAAGATGTGAGCGCATTGCTCCATAAGTAATTATCGCCCAAGGCCCAATTAGCCGAAACAAAAGAAGTTTGTGGAGAGCCGTTTAAACCAGTCCATTGTTTGCGATAACCGGCTTTAAAATCTACATAATTCTCTATGCCAGACAATGCTGGGTTTAGCAAATACTGGTTGAAGATGTACTGGGTATATTGGGGTCTTTGCTGGGCAAAAACCTCATTAGAAATCAGTAGTACAAGAAAAACAAAATATTTTTTCAATTTTTTATCTAATTATTGTTAAAGGTCCGGTCACTAATTTTTGCCCATTTTTAGGGTTGATAATATAATAATAAACGCCTATAGGCAAAGGTAAATTCTTGTAAGTTCCATCGAAAGGTTTTTCATAACCTTTGCTAAAAAATACCCTGCTGCCATTTCTATTAAAAACTTCTACCGTTGCATCTGGATAGCTGTATAAATATTTAATTATCCAAACATCGTTAATTCCATCGCCATTTGGCGAAAAAGCATTAGAAACTTCTAAACTTTCCAATATTTTAACTTTAACCGTTGCGGTTGCGGAACATCCGTCGGCACTGCTTATCACTAAAGTATAATTAATATTGGCTGTGGGAGAGACCAATGGCATAAGTACATCATCGTGATCTAGAAAAGTTGATGGGAACCATTTGTAAGTTAAATTATCGCCCGTGGCAGATGCAGGAATCAGAAGCTGTCCACCCGACAGGACGTAAACAGTTTCTACAAGCGCTATTGTGGGCGAAGCATATACGCTAACCGTTTGCTCAATGGTTTTGCTACAGCCATTTTTACCACTAAAGGTGTAGGTAAGTCTATGTTGCCCAACGCCCGCAACTTTAGGGTTAAAATTTCCATCTGCATCTATTCCAACTCCACTAAAAACGCCTAAGCCTTGTAGGCCTGAGGTTTCCTTTGCTTCATCTATCAATACAAAGCCTTGGTCGGTGCATATTTTTGGTATTGCATTAAAAACCAATTGCGGCGAAGGGTTTATTGTTACCTGCTTGGTAACTTCTTTAAAGCAATTTTGCCCCGAGTAGGCCACCAAACGTATGTTATATGTTTTAGAAACATTGCCCCCAAAACTAGCATAGCTTAAAATAATATCATCGGCAGTAAGGCGCGGAACTGTTATTTTATCGGCAGGATTACCTATATAATCTTTAAACACATCAATCTTAATAATTTTGCCAACGGCGATGGTAGATGTGTTGTTAATGATCACATCTGTGCCGCTGCACACATTTCCTTTATTTTGGATTGTAAAATCGGCATTATCTACCACACTATTTACCGTAAATGTTTTGCTGGTAGAAATCTCGCAACCTATCCCATTAGCAATTGATAACCTAACTTGATAATTTCCTGGTGCTGGAAACGCATATTGTCCATCTTTTTGGGTGGAAGTTGCCGCAGGATTGGCAGCATCAAATTTCCAAGTGTAAGTGAGGCCATCTTCTGTACCATCAATATTTTTAGAGGCGTTTGTAAAAATAGCGGCGCCATCGTTTATGCAATAATCGGGCAATAGAAAATCTACAACTGGGCCATTAAAAATACTTATCGTTTTAGAGAACTGTATGCTTCCGCAGTTATTATTTGAGGTAACCGACAGAGTGACTGCATAATCTCCGGTTTTTGTAAACTTATGTGTAAACGGATTGCCGTCAGGCCTGTCTTCTGCTGTCGTACCATCGCCAAAATCCCAGTGCCAATTTTTAATAGACGAATCAGAAAAAACAGCCTTGCCTACAACCGAGTTATCCGTAAACAAAACCGCGGCATTGGTGCAAGATTTATCAAAGGCTTGGAAGTTTGCAACTGGAACGGGATAAATAGTTACAGGATGCTGTACCACATCAGAGAAACAGCCCGTGCCAGATTTCACAACGAGTTTCACATCAAAAATACCTTCCTTTAAATATTTATGCTGAGGGGTTTGTTCGGAATTTTCGAGAGCATCAGGGTCAGATCCATCCCCAAAATCCCATTTCCATTCTGTAATGCCAAAACCTAGGTTGTTAGAGCTACTGCTATCAGAAAATTGAATGTTAGAATTTTCGCAGCCCGAAATGTTTGAGTCGAAACCTGCAGTAGGCAAATTGTAAATATTAAAGGTGTAATTTGTGGTAATGTTACCCGTAAAACAAGGGCCGGCATCGGCTACCACCACATCTGCCCGCAGCAAATGCTTAGAGGCAGTTGGAAAAGTTTTTTTATAGGGCGACTGGTAAATGTAGGTTATGTCTCCATTATTATTTTTTGTTTCGATTAGTTTCGGTGTCGTTTCATATTTTGGGTCGGCCCCGTCTAACAACCAGCCGACAGACTGCGCCTTGTATGGCAAAGCAATATTTAATTGAGATTCTACGCCAACACAACCGTCTGGATTGGTTTGTTTGGTAGAGGTATTTACAACACTCAAATAATTGTTTGATGCCAAGTTTGTGCCGGCAGAATATGCGTAAGATTCTGCATTGCCAAAACCATAAGCTATGGCGTTAAAACCATCGTCTGCAGACAAAGTTAGGCTAGTTTGATATACTTCTATCTGCGCAAACGCATAAGTTGCATCGCCGTTTAATGCTTGCCAAATAACGTTTGGTTTTACCCCGTTTATTTTAAAAGAAGACGATTGATTGTATTTAATTAAAATGTTTAGATACCTAGTATTGATTCTCTCCTTATCTGACGAAAATACCGTTATACCTTTGATGTTAAATTCAATCGGATTTAGAATTACCATATCCGGATCACCTTCGATCCTGCCACCAGTTGTAGACGAGCAATTTTGAGTAAGCGCATATTGCGCTACACTTATTAATTTATCTGCAGTTACCAAAGTAGATTGCGTAAGTTGATCGCTCTCTATAAATTCGCCTTTATTAATTATTTGGGTTCTGCCATTAAACTTAACACTAGTATTATCATCTTGCGCAACAATCCTCAAGATATACCTTCTATCTTTAAAGGGGACCACGCCATAATTTTTTCCCCAACTGGCGGTTGGGTAGAGTTGCTGATAAAGTGGGTCTTGAGAAGACATGGGATCAACACTACATGAACCCAGAGATAAAGCTGAAGATCCAGAGAAAGCCGCAAATTTCTTACAGGAAGACGTAGCAGGGTCTGTAGTTGCAAAAACACCGGTCAAATCGCTTCCGCCTTCTATATATTCATAAACATCGCCCACATTCTCGAGCTTAATAAGCACTATAGAACCATTTTTTTTGTGTAACAACAAGTCGGTTTTAGATTCTACCGCAACTAAGGTTAAAAAATTATCCCCCGACCCTACTTGGGTGTAATTCATCGAATAATAATTTTGACCTAAGGTTTCGAAAGGCAAAATAAGGGATGCGGCAGAGCGAAAACCCGCGTAGATGTGGGCATAAGCCGAAACTTTAGGCTGCCCAGCGGTTACTTGAATATGTATGCCGCGATTAATTAAAATGGTGTTTTTTTCAGAAAAATCTACATAAGACGCCGCACGAGAAACGTGAAATTCTATAGCAGTATTTGCGGGAATTGCTTTTGTTTCGCTATAACTAGCACCACAACTTACTGTAACTTCGCTATCAAACTTTGAGGTAACAAAAACCACAATATTTGCGCTACTGGCGCCACTAGGTACATGTGTTGGAAAGACCGTCCAAAAGTCCGTTCCTTCGTTACTTGTATTTTGCCCAAACGTTTTACCAACGCACATCAAAAACCCAAATAACAAGAGCAGAAAAACTCTTTTCATTTAAAAATCAAATTAATTTCTAAAAATTTACGCAAAAAATCCCTTAATAAAAACACTAAGTCATGCGGTTTTAACTATTTATTGGGACTTTGATTAGGGCTATTTATCTGCTTAGAAACATAGCTTTTTCATCTATTAGATGTTATTTTAGCTTTTCATTCTTCTCAAAAAAATCTTTGGACTTTTCATCTGCCAACGGATCGCTATCTTTTTCGGTTTCCAAATTCTCATCCAAACGATCATTCCATTCATCTAAACCATCTTTTTTGACAGGAAAGTTTGCGTCTCTTTCTGGCAATTCATTACTTTTAGTTTCTTTATTAGCAGACATACGAAAATTTATTTTAATACAACATCAGTTTTAACATCAATAAAATTATTTGGTGGCTGAGGGATTGTCTTTTCCGTCTTTAAATTCTTTAACACTCTTACCCAACCCCCGCATCAATTCCGGTAATTTTTTACCTCCAAAAAGCAATACAATGACTACCACTATTAAAACGTATTCCATTTATTTAAAGTTTTTAGTTTTACAAGGTACATAAAATTATTTTAGGCATCCCTGCTAAGTCTCGAAGGTTTTAAATAATACTGTAATCTGTTGAATATTACAAATCGTTGATTTTACAGCTGTAAAAATCAAAACTATCTCTATCCAATACATGTTATAATACTAAAAAAAACATGGCTACTGCTGATCAAATAAAAGATGCTTATATAGATTATGTGCTTACGCACGATGAAGAACCCAAGTCTGTTTATGCATTTGCAAAGAAACTAAAAATTACCGAGGCATCATTTTATGATCATTTTACTTCCTTTGCAAGTATAGAAAAAAATATTTGGGTAAAACTGACATCAGAAACTATAGCTAAAATTAAGGATCAAGGAGTTTGGACAGAATTTTCCTCGAGGGAAAAGTTGTTGTCTTTCTTCTACAGTTATTTGGAGAATCTAAAGAGCGCGCGAAGTTTTATCATTTTTAGTCTGAAAAAAAAAGAAGCAAAATTTTCTACACCTACAGCGTTGGGTGGGGCTAAGCCTATATTTGAGCTCTTTGCAGAAGAAGTAATAAACGAGGGCTTAGAAACTGGCGAGCTTGCAGACAGAAAGTTTTTTGCTAAAAGGTATAAGGATGCCCTTTGGATACAGTTTGTCTTCATTTTGAATTTTTGGGTAAACGATACGTCAGAAGGATTTGAGAAAACTGATGAAGCCATTGAGAAAGGAATCAACGTAACCTTTGATCTTTTCCAAAGATCACCAATCGACAATTTATTAGAATACGGAAAATTTTTGTCGAGAAACGGCAAATTTTCAGAAAAGATGAGGCAATAACTTACATGAAACCACAAGAAAGCATTCCAACCACAAAAGTTCAACGTTCGGCTAAATTTGTAAAAACTGGTTTTCAGGTTGGCGGAAACTATATAAAACATTATTCTAAAAAGCTTTTCAATCCAAATTTGGATGATAAAGAGCTAAATGAAGACAATGCGATAGACATTTATAATTCGCTAAGCGAACTTAAGGGAAGTGCGTTAAAAATAGCTCAAATGTTAAGTATGGATAAGAATATTCTACCAAAATCTTATGTAGATAGGTTTTCTCAATCGCAATATAATGCACCGCCCCTATCAGGACCGCTAATTGTTCGAACCTTCACAAAAAACTTTGGCAAATCTCCAGAAAAGATTTTTGATAGTTTCAACTTAAAGTCTAGTAACGCAGCTTCCATTGGCCAAGTACATCAGGCAACGCTTAACGGCAAAAAGCTCGCAGTCAAAATACAATATCCCGGCGTTGGAGACAGCATTGCAAGTGACCTTAAGTTGGTTAAGCCTTTTGCGTTTAGGTTGTTGGGAATGAGCGAAAAGGAATTAAATGTGTACATTAATGAGGTACAAGAACGCTTATTGGAAGAAACCGATTACGATTTAGAGGTTAGGCGGTCTATAGAATTTTCTGAGGCCTGCAAAAACCTAGACAATATCGTGTTTCCTAAATATTATCCAGAGCTCTCGGGTAACCGCATCATTACTATGGATTGGCTGGATGGATTACACCTTAAAGAATTCTTGCGTACAAACCCGTCTCAAGAACTTTGCAATAAAATTGGTCAAGCCTTGTGGGATTTTTACAACTTCCAGCAACACGAAATGCGCGCGGTACACGCAGACCCACATCCAGGTAATTTTTTAATTACTCCTGAAGAAAAATTGGGAGTGATAGATTTTGGCTGTATAAAGGAACTGCCTGATGATTTCTATGTGCCGTTTTTTTCGCTAATTTCTACTGATGTAATTAACGATAAAGAGCTTACGTTAGATGCATTTAGAAAGTTAGAAATGATTAGCAGCAAAGACACGCCCGCACAAGTTCAATTTTATTATAACTCTTATAAAGAGATGATAGAATTGTTTGCTAAACCTTATAGCAGTAGCACCTTTGACTTTAGCAAACCAGAATTTTTTGACCAAATCTATGCTTATGGTGATAAGATAGCCAAGATTCCAGAGTTTAAGCAAGCCCGTGGAGTGAAACACTTTATTTATGTAAACAGGACAAACTTTGGGCTCTACACCATTTTACACGATTTAAAAGCAACCATAAAAACCGACACTTACAAACCGCACTTTGACTAAAGTTCATCTAAAGTTCATCTAAGTATTTCTTTTTACCACGCTTATCATCTCGTCCAAATCAAACGGCTTTTGGATGTAGTCGTCTGCATCGCATAGTTTTGCTTGCTCTGGTAATTTACCCGAAGTAGAAGTAAGAACGGCAGCAACCTTTGCTGTTTTTTTATTGTCTTTAACTTCTTTAATCACTTCAGAACCTCGCTTTTTACCTTTGATATGGTCGTCTACCACAATGGCATCCGGTTTTATTTGCTCAATTTCTTCAATGGGCTTGGGAGCAAGTAAAGCAGTAACTTCGAAACCTTCGTCTTCCAACGCTTCATCCATTATTTCTAGAATTTCCTCATTATCTTGAACAAGAATAACTTTTTTCTTCATAAATCTTTTGGGGCGATTAGAATGTTTAAAGGTAACTATATTTTTAAATGTTTCTAAAACAGATTGAACACCTCCTTTACTAATTTTGGTAGCGTTTTTTTGCCCGTTGGTCGAGTTGTTTTTTACGCTGGTATAAAACCAACATTATTGATGCAACATTTTCTGCCTGCGCCAGTCTCACATACAAAACCTTAAAAAATTAAAATCATTTAATTAAAAGTTAAACATTATGAAAACTCAGATCAAAAACCTTATCGCAGCATCTTTTACCGTACTATTGTTAGGCGGTACAGTTTTATCTTTAAGTGCAAGTCCAATAAAAAACATCATTACAAAAACTACTCCTATTAAGCCGTTTAAAAAAATAACGGTAACAGGAAATGTGCAGGTTACCATAATACAAATAGGAAAAGAAGGTGTTTCTTATGCCGATGATAGCAACGGGACTGCAAAAGTTACGCAACAAGGCGACTTAATAACTATAAGCCCTGCTGATAATGGCATGGCGAAAGTAATTGTATATGTTAAAGATATTTATAGAATAACTGGAGATGATAATGCCCTGGTTAAAACAGAAGGCCTGTTAGAAACGACCTATTTACAAGTTTTTTTAAATGGAAATGCCAAAGCAGATTTAAATACCACTACATCAGGCCTTTGCACAATATTGGCAGATAGTTCTACATTAAGCTTAAGCGGGGCAACGGCATCTCACTCCTTGGCGAAAAGCACACAAAGCGTTTTAAAAATAGGACGGTTTGCCGCATTAAAAACAGAAATTAACAGAACAGATTACCCCGGAATAAATCAAGAAATGGCGGCCATTAAGTAGCTAATACTATTTTCAAACTAAAAGAGCGATTGATTTACCAATCGCTTTTTTGATGTTTAAAAGAATTAAGCCAATTTTCAGCTATTTTAAGCTAGCGTTTAATTTTCCTGAAAGAAGTTTAGCAACTTTATCAAAATAACGCTTTCTACCATAGCCCATTACCCATTGTAAGCCTTTTGTGGCATTTGTTATAAAGACTTCATCGGCCTCTGCCAAAATTTTTGGACTAATCTCTGCTTCAATTATCTCTATGTCGTTTATCTTAGAAAGGTGCAAGACGGCGCTACGCATCACTCCAGCAACACAACCTTCAGTAAGTGCTGGCGTATAAATTTTTTTATCATAAACTACAAATATGTTTGCGCTAATGCTTTCGCACAAAAAGCCTTTTTCGTTTAATATAAATGCCTCATCCAAACTATTTTGCTGTTTAAATAAACCTGCCATTACATAAAGTAAAGCATTTGCAGTTTTTAAGCTTGAAAACTTGTTTATTGGCTTTGACAAATCAGTAAACAAATCTACAATAAGTCCTTTTTTGTTTAATTCGTAAGTGCTAGAGGGTAGCACATTTCCCTCTAATAGATAACCATTTTTGTTGTGTTCTGGAGTATACAGGCCGGCTCCAGCCCTATAAACAGCCAATCGAAAGCGGGCGTTTCCAGCCCATTTGTTTCTCTTAGCTAAATCTGTTGTTTTCTGTTTCAAAAAATAGGCATCCATTAAAGAATGTCCCTCAATTTTAAGAGCTTTCATTCCGGCTGCCAGTCTATCTGCATGAAGTTCTGCAAATTGTAACTTGCCATCTATCATACGCATGCTTTCAAACAAGCCATCGCCAAATCTAAAGGCCCTATTTTCGGCGGTTATAATTGGAGTGTTTAAGGGATGAAAAATATCGTTATACAATAAATATTGTTGAGGCATAATGTCTAACTAACGGTATAAGCTCTCCATTTATTTAGCGCACTAGAAAAATCTTCTGGCAAAGCCGAGGTAAACTCGATAAACTGATGAGTGCTAGGGTGTAAAAAACCAAGAGATTTTGCGTGGAGCGCCTGTCTGGGTAAAAGATTGAAGCAATTTTCTACAAACTGCTTATATTTTGAAAAAGTAGTACCTTTTAAAATCTTATCGCCACCATAGCTTGCATCATTAAACAGCGGATGGCCAATATGCTTCATGTGCGCACGTATTTGATGCGTTCGACCAGTTTCTAGATGACAACTAATTAGCGTAACATATCCTAAACGTTCCAAGACTTTGTAGTGGGTAACCGACCACTTTCCCTTATCTGGCTCATCATAAACCTGCATAATTCTTCGGTCTTTCAAACTCCTCCCAATATAGCCGGTAATGGTACCATCTTCTAAAATATCTCCCCAAACAAGCGCAAGGTATTCTCTTTTTATGCTATGATCGAAAAATTGCTTGGCTAGGTAAGTAATGGAGCGTTCGTTCTTGCTCACTAGCAGTAGGCCAGATGTATCTTTATCTATGCGGTGTACCAGACCCGGTCGCCCGTCATTGCCAGGTAATTGCGGTAACTTCTCAAAATGGAAAGCAAGTGCATTAACAAGCGTGCCATTATAATTGTTAAAGCCAGGGTGTACCACCATTCCTGCAACTTTGTTTACAATTAGCAAATCACTATCCTCATAAATAATATCAATCGGCAAATCTTCAGGATAAACATGAGTATCTCTCGGAGGATGCGGCAATACGATAGAAATCGCATCAAAAGGCTTTACCTTGTAGCTGGATTTAACTGTGCTTCCATTTACCAACACATTTCCGAGTTCTATAGCATTTTGAATACGGCTACGTGAAGCATTTTCTATACGATGCATCAAAAACTTGTCTATTCTTAACAAAGACTGTCCTTTATCTGCAACAACTTTAAAATGTTCGTATAAATCTTGTTCTTCCGCGTCTTGAAGTTCTTCTCCGGTTTCCATGTTTGCAAAAGTATAGTTTTTCTTAGTAAAGTAATGTTGGAAACGCAAATTTCAGTACAGGTAATTGCCAAAAAAACAAGCTGATAAAATAACATAATTTAAAAAGAAACCCAGAAAACAGTAGGAATAATCGTTAGAATACACTTATTTTATCAGTCGCAAAACTTTCGATAAAAAACTGGTGTCTTTACAACCTTTAGGTGTGCAACAGTAATTATCCGTCGAAAAAAAGATGGAATTAAGAAACTAGCTTTTTCAAGTACGAGCCGATAAATACCTAAATCTAAGTATTTTAACAAAAAAAATAATTTTTGGCGCTATAATTGACGTAGAGAGGTGTCCCAAAACATACTTATTATGAAAAACTTTACTAAATCCCTGGTCATTGTCCTCAATTTTTTCCCTTATCTTATTAGGAAAATTTATTTTAAATAGAAACAGTCTGAAGACGCCTCATCAATAAAATAGTGTCTACCTTTATTTAGTGTTTAAAACCTTATATAGTCCGGTAGAAAAGCTTGATATTTTTCCGTTTAGCAACCTGTTTGTAAAACGAGATGACCTAATAGACCCGTTTATTTCTGGAAACAAGTGGCGCAAGCTAAAATATATTTTAGCCAAAGTCAATAGGTTAGGAAAGCCGCATTTAGTAACTTTTGGAGGCGCCTACAGCAACCATCTTGTTGCCACTGCCGCTGCTGCCGCAAAAAGTAATCTGAAATGCACTGCATTTGTTAGAGGCGAGATTGTAAGCAATGAAATGCTGTTTTTGTGCAGGCTTTACGGCGCTAAACTGATTTTTGTAAGCAGAGATGACTATAAACAAAAAGAGAAACTCTTCAAAAACTATTTTGAGCATGACCCAGAGGCATTTTTTATAGATGAAGGGGGAGCAAGTGAGGAGGCCGTACAAGGCTGCGCCGAAATTATCTCAGAACTACCAACAACCTATAAATACATATTCTGTGCAGCAGGCACAGGAACTACAGCCGCAGGCTTACTACAGGGCATAACGTCAGCTAAGCTCGATACAGAACTACACATTATTAATGTGTTAAAAAATGGAGAATGGCTAAATACAGAAATCGCCAAATATACCGACGTAACCAAAAAACTTGTAATCCATCAAGATTATCACTGTGGCGGATATGCCAAAGCAACCCCTCAACTTATTGATTTTATAAAAAACTTCGTGGCAACCACGGGCGTGCTTTTAGACCCAGTTTACACCGCAAAAATATTTTATGCCATTGTAGATCTGCAAGCAAAGGGTGCGCTGAAAGCTTCAGACAAAATTTTGGCAATTCATAGCGGTGGTTTGCTGGGATTAATGGGCATGAAAGACAAATTCTAAGGCTAGCTGTTAAAAAAGTTTTCCACATTTTACAGTTTTCGCGTGATGATTTTTCTAAACCCTACTTTAAACGGTTTAAAGCTATTTTATCGATTTTACATAAAAACCCCCTTCGATTGGAATTGGAGGGCGTTTTGATTAAATTTGAGTCTGACCAAAATAGCTAACATGTACAAATTAGAAATAACACCAGACCGAGTTAGGGAAACCCTCAGCAAGCACGTATTGGCAGATGGATTCGACATGACTTATGACATTGAAAAAAGCGAGGGGTCTTTCCTATATGATTCTAAATACAACAGAAGCTTATTGGACTTTTTTAGCTGTTTTGCTTCTGTACCCTTGGGGTATAATCATCCCAAAATGATGCAAGACGAGGCGTTCAAAAAAAATCTGCTCGAAGCGGCGATGGCAAATCCATCAAATTCTGATGTTTATACGCAACAGTATGCTCAATTTGTAGAAACATTTGGCAACACTGGGATCCCGAATTATTTGCCGCATGCATTTTTTATTGCCGGCGGTGGATTAGCGGTGGAAAATGCGCTAAAAGCAGCCATGGATTGGAAAGTGCAAAAGAATTTTGCGCGTGGCATTAAAGAAGAGAAAGGCACGAAAGTGCTTCATTTCGAAAAAGCTTTTCACGGACGGACAGGCTACACGCTTAGCTTAACCAATACCTTGCCCAATAAAACAAAATGGTTTGCAAAATTCGATTGGCCACGTGTCAGTGTACCCCAAGTGAAGTTTCCATTAGATGGGGAAAACTTAGAAACTGCGAAACAAACCGAAGAGCGTTCAATCGCGCAAATTAAGGAGGCCTTTAAAAAGTATCCAAATGAAATATGCGCCATTTTAATTGAGCCCATCCAATCTGAAGGTGGAGACAGCCACTTGCGTGAGGAATTTTTGATAGCGCTTAAAACCTTAGCCGACGAAAATGAAGCTTGTTTGATTTATGATGAAGTACAAACTGGGGTTGGTTTAACCGGAAAATTTTGGTGCCATCAAAATTTTAGCGAAAGGGCACGTCCAGACATTTTAGCTTTTGGAAAAAAAATGCAAGTTTGCGGCATCCTGGCCGGCAAAAAGCTCGATGAAATAGAAAAAAATGTATTTAAAGTGCCAAGCCGCATTAATTCTACCTGGGGCGGAAATTTGGTTGATATGGTTCGCGCAACAAAAATACTTCAAATTGTAGAAGAAGATAAGCTTTGTGAAAATGCTGCTACCGTGGGTAGTTATCTTCAAGAAAACTTAAAAAGCTTAGCTACAAAATTTGATAAGGTAAGCAATGTGCGTGGTCGTGGGTTACTTACTGCGTTTGACTTTCCTTCTAAAGAAATGCGAGATGAATTTCTAAAAAAAGGAATGGAGCACAATGTATTGTTTTTAGGTTGCGGAAACCGCACAATCAGATTTAGACCTGCACTTTGTATAGAAAAGAAACATGTAGATTTAGGAATAGAAGTAATGGAGAAAATATTGCCGGGACTTTAAAGATTAGATGTGAGACGATAGATATGAGATGTGAGATGCCTGCATTGCCCCAACTTATAGGTTAAAATTGTCGCTGCGCTACAATCGACGGATTCATGCAATTTATTAATTATCAGCTGGTTGCATACTGTGTTGTTTTTGTTCTTTCTCCCGGCAGTCTGACCAAGATTTACCTCCGATTTACCCAACGCTGTCCTTTCCGGACGGGAGTCCTAATTTTTCTTAAAAAAAAAGTAGCAAGACCGAGCATTTTTGCGAGCTCATAAATGCAATTAAAACAATAAACGCTGATCAATAAATTCAAGGATGGCACCTCTTTGGGTAAAAATTCGCCAAGTTGCCTAATATCGATGCTTCGAGGCCTTTCCCAGCGCGCCGGCTATAGCGACTTTGTTTCATCGAATTCTAAACAGACTCTCAGAGTAAAAGGTTAAAAAAGAATTTGGAGATTTGGAATTTCAACTTTTGTCAGACAAGACTTGTAAGCAATAGTCTCTTTATCATCCTAAAATATCATATCTGGTTCATCCAACCATGCGCAAATGCCGCCCTATTTCTTTCTCAACACCAACATTAACTTTTTATAATCAATCTTCGCTTTGTATTCCATTAGAATATCTCCTCCAACAATACAAGAAATTGGTGGATGCCCGAATTGCTCGTAAGTTTGACTTACCGATTGTAGATCAAATGCAACTGCTTCGTATTTTTTAATTTTAAGCTTCCCAATTTTCCAATATGGAATTTGGGCCTGTATGGTTGTGGTAGAAGTAAATAAAGTTGCCGCACTAATGTCTTCATTAACCATTTTCTCGGTTGGCAGATGTTCCTCTAGCAACGCTTTATCAAATACTGACCTAGAAGCGCCCGTATCGAGAACGGCGTAATGCATCTTCTTAAAAACAACAACTTCCATCAAAAGATGGAAGCCGTCGTCGTTTAAATTTATTAATCTAAGCGGAATTTTAAATTTTTTCATTCAAAATTAAAAGCAATTATATCAATTTCATATCAACCAACACATCGTTCATTTTACGAACAGCATCTGCGCTCTTATTAAAGCGTGTTTGTTCCTCTTCATTAAGTTCAAAATCAATGATTTTTTCCCAACCATTTCTTCCAATCACCACAGGTACGCCAAGGCTAATGTCTTTTTGTCCGTATTCTCCTTCAAGCGAAACGCAGCAGGTAAACAATTTTTTCTCATCGCGCAAAATGGCTTGCACCAATGCTGCTCCAGCTGCTCCTGGCGCATACCAAGCAGAAGTACCAATTAATCCCGTTAAAGTAGCTCCGCCAACCATGGTATCTGCAGCAACTTTATCTAGCGTAGCTTGATCTAGCAAATGGCTAACAGGCAAACTTTGGTATGTTGCCAAACGAGTTAAAGGAATCATCGTAGTATCGCCGTGGCCACCAATTACAAAGCCTTGTAAATCGTTAGGGCTACAATTTAATGCTTGCGATAGATAAAATTTGAATCTTGCACTGTCTAAGGTACCGCCCATACCTATGATGCGATTTTTTGGTAAACCCAAAGATTTTAAAGCCAAGTAGGCCATGGTATCCATTGGATTGCTTATTACAATAAAGATTGTTTCTGGAGAATATTTTAAAATGTTTTCTGCAACGCCTTTTACTATTCCCGCATTAATGCCAATCAATTCTTCGCGGGTCATCCCTGGTTTTCGAGGCAGACCCGAAGTAATAATCACTACATCAGATCCCTCTGTTTGGCTGTAATCGTTGGTTACGCCTTTTATTTTTGTATCGAAACCCAACAAAGTCGAGCCTTGCATCATATCCATTGCTTTGCCTTCTGCAAAACCTTGCTTAATATCTAGCAAAACCACTTCGTTTGCCAATGCCTTTCTCGCAATATTATCGGCACATGTGGCGCCTACCGCACCCGCGCCCACAACAGTAACTTTCATGTCTATTTTTTTAAGTTTATAATTCTACCAATATAAAAATAATAACAGGAAGACACCAATTCTGTTTCGTTTTTATGGCAATGAAATAGAATTCTTACAAATGAAAGCTTTTTTAAAACAGCGCTTTCTTTTTTCGAGGATTTGTAGAAAACATCGACACAAATCATCCAGACTTCTCCAATTAATCAAAATGTATGGTGTTGCTATTCAGCTCAATTTTATATATGTTTGCCAAAATTTTAAATCAAAATGAAACAAAAAAATTTTACACATCTTGCTGCAATTAGCGCCTTTGCATTAGCAATAACTTTTTCAGCCTGCCAAAACAACACGTCGAAAACTGGCTCTACAACGCCGAAGAAAGATAGTTCTACCGCAACTGTTGATCCAAGCCAAAAAATTGTTTTTGTTAACTCAGACTCCTTGTTAAGCAAATACGATTATTATAAAGATTTAAAGACCAAATTCGACTCAAAAACCAAATCTGCGCAAGCAGACATGCAGTCTAAAACTCAAGCATTTCAGCGAGAAGTAGCTGAGTACCAAAAAAATGCAGCCACTTTGGCCGCAGATGTTAGAAAATCGACCGAAGAACGTTTAGGCCGCAAACAACAAGAACTGCAAACTTACCAACAAAATGCAGGCGGGTCTTTGCAAAATGACCAAGCGGCAGAAAATGAAAAGCTATACAACAAAATTGCCGACTATTTAAAAGGCTATGCTAAAGATAAAGGCTACAAGATGGTAATGACCTATGCCAAAGGAAGCAGTGCAATTCTATATGCTGATGATAGTTTAGACGTAACCTCTGAAGTGATTAAAGGATTGAATGAAGATTACGCAAAAACAAAAAAATAAGCGTGCTTTTTTCTAACAGAACAAAATGCCCCAAAATATTTTGGGGCATTTTGTTTATATAACGTGTTCAAAATTTAAAGGTAAAAAAACGAGTTGGCACATAGAATTTACTGATCCTCAAAAAGCCCTTCTATTAAACCGTCTGTTTCTCTCCTATCTTTCTTGGTGGGTCTGCCTATACCACGCGCACGTTTAAGTACAGGCGCATGAAACGTACTTTTAAAACCCTGAGTTTCTTCAATAGGTGTAAGGTCTTTATATTTTGTTAGAGCTGTGGGAGAATCGGTTCGTTGATACGAGAAATCTATCACTTCTATTAATTTCTTCTCTATGCCTTTATTTACTTGATAGATATCGCCTATTTTAACAATGGCTGATGGTTTTAAGTTTTGCCCATTAAGTTTCACCCGACCCGCTTTACAGGCTTCTGTTGCCAAACTGCGGGTTTTGAACAGCCTAATAGACCATAAATACTTATCGATTCTAAGTTTTTCTTGAGCTGCCATCGCGTCAAAATTACATAACAAAAGACAATTTCTTCTACTAAAACCGTGCTTAATAGATAAAAATGGTTTATTTTGCGTAAAATTTAAAAACGAACATGTACTCAGATTTAAAAAAATTAATAGAAGCCGCTTGGGAAGATAGAAACCTTTTAAAATACAGCAACTATTGCGAAGCGATCGAATCTGTCATCTCGCGATTGAACAAAGGAGAAATCCGCGTTGCAGAACCGGTTTTAAATGCCTGGGGCGTTAACGATTGGGTTAAAAAGGCAGTGATTCTTTATTTCCCAATTAGGGTTATGAAAGAAATAAAAACAGGCCCTTTTGTTTTCCACGACAAAATGGAGCTCAAATCAGATTATAAAGAAAGCGGTGTACGGGTTGTACCAATGGCCAGCGCCAGGTATGGCTCATTTTTAGCAAAGGGAGTAATCATGATGCCATCTTACGTAAATATTGGTGCTTATGTAGACGAAGATACCATGATAGATACTTGGGCTACCGTAGGCTCTTGTGCACAAATTGGCAAGCGGGTACACCTTAGTGGTGGCGTAGGTATTGGAGGGGTATTAGAGCCCGTACAAAGTGCCCCTGTAATTATAGAAGATGACTGTTTTCTAGGCTCCCGCGCAATTGTGGTAGAAGGTGTAAAATTAGAAAAAGAAGTAGTTTTAGGCGCCAATGTTGTGTTAACAGCTTCGACCAAAATTATCGACGTAACAGGCGATACTCCTAAAGAATATAAAGGAATAGTACCCTCTAGATCCGTTGTAATTCCAGGTAGTTATACAAAGAAGTTTCCTGCAGGCGAATACCACGTACCCTGCGCACTGATTATAGGCAAACGGAAAGAAAGCACCGATAAAAAAACCTCGCTAAACGACGCACTTAGAGAAAATAATGTAGCAGTTTAAGCCAAAAGCAGAAAGGTGAAAGCTGAAAGCGAAAAGCAACTTCTAAAGGCCGAAAGTTCTGAACTTGAGCAATCAAGCATTGGTCTTTTGGCTCTAAGCTCTAAGCTTAATATAGGTTTCGATGGAAAACGTGCAACCAACAACCTTACTGGTCTTGGCAACTACAGCAGGTCGCTTATTAAACTTTTGGCAGAAAAGAGACCCGAAAATAGGTATTTGGTTTATACACCAAAAGTAAAATCTAACTTACGCATTGCCAGCTTTGTTGAGACTAAGGGTTTAGAGGTAAAAACTCCAAAAACCAGCAATTTTTTATGGCGTAGTTTTGGTATATTAAAAGACCTCATCAATGATGGAGTTGACCTCTATCATGGTTTAAGTCAAGAAATTCCTTTCGCAATAAATCACTCTAAAATCAAATCGGTGGTAACCATTCACGATTTGATTTTCTTGCGTTTCCCAAAATATTATAAATTTTTGGATCGAAAAATCTACACGTTTAAGAGCAAATATGCTTGCAAAAATGCCAATTCGATTATCGCGATAAGCGAAAAAACAAAAGCAGATATTGTTGAGCTCTATGGAATACCTGAAGATAAAATCAAAGTAATCTATCAAACTTGCGACGATATTTTTAAAACAGCTTCAACAGAAGAAGAGCTAGAACTGGTCTCGGCAAAATATAAATTACCATCAAGCTACCTATTAAATGTAGGCACAATAGAAGAGCGCAAAAACTTATTAAGTCTGATAAGAGCACTTCCGCAACTAAGCCAAGCAAATAAACTCGTGGTTATTGGCAAAGAAACCAGCTATAAAAAATTAGTGCTAGAAGAAATAAAAAAGCTGAAACTGCAAAAACAGGTTATCTTTCTGAAAAATGTTCCTTTTAATGATTTACCAGCCATCTATCAACTTTCAAAAGCCTTTATTTATCCCTCAAAATATGAAGGATTTGGTATCCCAATTCTGGAGGCACTTTATTCAAAAACACCTGTAATTGCAGCAACTGGATCATGTTTGGAAGAAGCCGGTGGACCAACCAGTTTATACGTCCATCCAGATGATGATCTGGCACTCGCAAAAGCCATAGAAACCGTTTTACATTCTACCGCATTGCGGAATGCGATGATTGAAAAAGGATTGCTGCACGCAAGTAAGTTTAACAGCGAAAAAATTACAGCAGACGTTATGAACACTTATTTGGCAGTAATGCAAGAAAATTTGAATTAAGAATTGAAGGAATGCTACAAGATGAAATAAAAAAAAGTTTAGAGGTTCTAAAATCCGGGGGAGTAATCCTCTATCCTACTGATACCATTTGGGGATTGGGCTGCGATGCTACAAATGAAGAGGCTGTACAGAAATTGTTAGGTTTAAAGAATCGTCCGCCAGAAAAAAGCTTGATCGTATTATTAGATACAGATAACAAATTGCAAAGCTACGTAACAGAAATTCCAGAAGTGGCGTACGAATTAATTGAATATGCAGAAAGCCCTTTAACAATAATATTCTCTGGCGCTAAAAACCTTGCTAAAAGTGTAGTAAATAAAGATGGAAGTGTGGGGATTAGGATTGTTAAGCACGATTTCTGCACCACCTTATTACAGCGCTTTCGCAAGCCTATTGTTTCTACCTCGGCAAATTTAAGTGGGCAACCTTCCCCACGCATCTTTGATGAGATGGATCCCGAAATATTATCTGGGGTGGATTATATAGTAGATTTTGAGCAACAAAACCGCACTCTGAATAAGCCCTCTACCATTGTTAAACTTGGTCCTTCGGGGCAATTTGAGTTCATTAGAAAATAGCGATAACTCTGTAGATTTCTAAAAATAACAAATAGAGCTGCAAATGTTTTATTATTTTCGCAGAAATAGCGTAACGATTCGATTTACCAGATGTTAAACTTAACCGAAGATATGGCAGAATTTCCCGATTTAAGCATTCATCTCCAGCATCCAATTTTTAAGGCGCTTAAAGACGTGGCAGACGAAAGTGCGATAGATGCTTATGTTGTGGGCGGTTTTGTAAGAGATCTTTTATTAGAAAGACCTTCAAAAGACATAGACGTGGTGGTGCTTGGCAGCGGCATTTCTTTTGCACAAAATGTAGGCAAAAAGCTAAACGAACAAGTTTCCATATTCAAAAACTTTGGCACAGCAAATCTTAAGCATCAAGGTTTGGAGGTTGAGTTTGTGGGCGCTAGAAAAGAGTCCTATCGCACTGAATCGCGAAAACCGATTGTTGAAAATGGCACCTTAGCCGATGATCAGTTAAGAAGAGATTTTAGCATAAACGCCATGGCCATCCAACTAAATTCGGCGCAGTTTGGTAAAATGCTCGACCCTTTTGAAGGTATAGAAGATTTAGAAAAAAAGCTTATTAAAACACCGGTAAATCCAGAAGTGACATTTTCTGACGACCCATTAAGAATGCTTAGAGCTATACGGTTTGCCACACAATTAGATTTTTTGATAGATCCTTTGGCTATTGCCGCTATAAAAGGAAAGAAAGAGCGGATAAAAATTATTTCTCAAGAGCGGATTACAGATGAACTGAATAAAATCATCTCTTCGCCTAAACCTTCTATTGGATTTAAACTACTGTTCGACACTGGTTTACTGGAAATTATCTTTCCACAAATGGCAAATCTATACGGTGTAGATTACATTGCTGGCAAAGGACATAAAGACAATTTCTACCACACCTTAGAAGTGCTGGATAATATTTGTACCGCTACAGACGACCTTTGGCTTAGGTGGGCGGCCATTTTACACGATATTGCCAAACCAGCTACAAAACGCTTTGAACCTAGTCATGGCTGGACTTTCCACGGCCACGAAGATCGAGGAGCGCGTATGGTTCCAAAAATATTTGGCCAACTAAAACTTCCTCAAAATGAGAAAATGAAGTACGTGCAAAAACTGGTAAGGTTACATTTAAGGCCAATTGTTTTAGCGCAAGAAACGGTAACAGACTCTGCCGTTAGAAGGCTTTTGTTTGATGCAGGCGAAGAGATAGATAGCTTAATGATGCTCTGTAATGCAGATGTAACGACCAAAAACGAATACAAAAAAACAAAATACCGCAGAAATTTTCTTTTGGTCGTTCAGAAATTAAAAGATGTAGAAGAGCGCGATCAATTGAGAAATTGGCAGCCTCCTGTTACTGGTCAAAACATTATGGAAACTTTTAATCTAGCACCAGGCAAAGAGGTTGGAGAAATTAAAAATGCAATTAGAGAGGCTATTTTAGAAGGAGAAATAAAAAATGATTTTAACGACGCCCACCAATTTATGCTCGATTACGCAAAAAACCTAGGTCTACACCCCACCATAAATTAAATAAACCTAAACACAAAGCAAATTAAATTGTTAATCGAACGCTTCGACTTTTTGCGATGCAGGAAATTAACTTTAATTTTACAAGTTGAAAACACACAAATGGCGATTTATAAATTTAAAATTACTTTCGAAGATTTCGATGATGTGATACAAGAGATTGATATAAAATCTAATCAAACCTTTCTGGACCTACATCGTGCGATTCATAAAACCACAGGATATGATGTAGAGAAGGCTTCCTCTTTCTATGTTAGCACAGATAATTGGTTAAAAGGAGACGAAATTGCCTACTTGCCAAATGATCGAAAAAAAGACCGTGTGGTATTGATGGAAAATTCTAAATTAAGCGGCTTTATAGAAGATCCACACCAAAAATTTTATTACATCTATAACTTTGAGCGGTCTTACGAATTCCACGTAGAACTTATCAAAATAATTTTAGAATCCAACCCGAACATCCAATATCCATATTTGGCAAAAAGTGTTGGTATTGCGCCAAAAATGATGGTTCAAAATAGTTCGGCAGAGGCAGATTCAACGGGGGAAACTTCTTCTGAATTTGACTTTTTAAACGCTATGGATTTTGTACCAGAAGATGCCGATGAGATAGAGTCAATGGGCGGGCTTGGAATTAATGAAGAGGAAAAAGAAGGTGCTGACGAAGAGGAAAATGAAGATGAATTTGGTGGAGATGACGAAGCTTACGGAGAAGAAGAGGAGAAAGACTATTAATTTGACTTCGATAAACACATCCAGACTGAAATACTAGTTAAATATAGAGTTAACTTTATTTAAATGAATAGTAATGATTGAGCCCAGGTTACCTATATTCTCAAATTGTAAATAATAGACCAAACCGGTAACGCAGAATAAGCTAGGGGTTTTTTTTTATAATTAACGTATGACGAAGCTTAAAACACTTATTGCTATTGTTGGGCCAACTGCTATTGGAAAAACCTGCATGGGCATAAAAGTTGCCAACTATTTTGATACTGAAATCATTTCTGCAGACTCGCGCCAATTTTATAGCGAAATGTCTATCGGCACCGCAAAACCCACCGTAGAAGAGCTTAGCCAAGCCAAACATCATTTTATAAATTCGACCTCCATCAACGAACTCTTCAGCATTGGCGATTTTGAAACAAATGCTTTACATGTATTAGACAAAATTTTCGCGACCAGAAATGTTGCCGTACTGGTAGGTGGTTCTGGTATGTATGTAAATGCCTTGTTAAACGGGCTAGATGACATGCCAGAGATTGACCTATCCATTAGAGAAAAACTAAATATACAGTTGGCTACTGAAGGAATAGAATCGATTAAGTCTCAATTGCAAGAAATAGACCCCGAATATTTTGAACAAGTAGATCAATACAACCCCCAAAGAATGATTAGGGGATTGGAAGTATTTCTATCTACCGGACAAAAACTATCTGCTCTGCGTTCTAAAACTAAAAAAAAACGCTCTTTTTCCGTGATAAAAATAGGTTTAAACACCGATAGAGAAAAGCTTTATCAACAAATAAATAAACGGGTTGATGAAATGATGGCCGCTGGGTTGCTAAGCGAAGTAACTTCACTTAAAGAATTTAGACAGCTAAATGCTTTAAAAACCGTTGGCTACAACGAGCTTTTTGAGCATTTAGATGGGAAAATTTCGCTAGAACAAGCAGTTACCTCCATTAAACAAAACACCAGGCGCTTTGCCAAAAGGCAACTTACTTGGTTTAGAAAAGATGAAGAGATACATTGGTTTGAATCTAACGATCAGCCAAAAATAATTAGCTTCCTCAACTCAGCGTTGGCGAACACCAACTAAGCCTGCGCAGTTGGCCCACCAAATCCCATTGGGAAAGACTGGTCTTCTTGCACTTTTATTTTACCATTTACCGATTCAAATTTGCTAATATTATCCTCTAGTGCTTCAGCCAATCTCTTTGCGTGAGTTGGTGTGAGGATAATTCTAGATTTCACTTTTGCTTTTGGAATGCCTGGCATTACTCTAATAAAATCTAAAATGAATTCTGTGTTGGAATGGGTAATAATCGCCAGATTAGAAAAAATTCCTTCTGCCACTTCTTCTGATAATTCTATGTTTAGTTGATTCTCTTCTTGTGCATTGTTTTCCATAAACAAAAATAGCAAAAAAAAGCCCTCAACGTGGAATGTTGAGGGCTAAACTTTTAGAAAAAATATTATTTATGCTTCTACTTCTTCCTCTTTTTTAGATGCTAGAAGTTTATCGTATTCTTCTTGAGAACCAACAATAATACGCTCATACCCTCTAACTCCAGTTCCAGAAGGAATTAAATGTCCAACAATTACATTTTCCTTTAATCCAAGCATATTGTCACGCTTACCAGCAATTGCTGCCTCGTTTAACACTTTAGTTGTTTCTTGGAAAGATGCTGCAGAAATGAATGATTTAGTACCCAACGACGCACGAGTTATACCTTGCAAAATTGAGCTTGCGGTCGCTGGTTTAGCATCTCTTACTTGAATCTGCTTCAAATCTTGACGTTTCAATTGAGAATTTGCATCTCTTAAGTTACGTAAAGAAATTATTTGACCAGCTTTAGCTTCGTTAGAATCTCCTGGATCTTCAACAACCTTCTTATCGTACATCAAATCGTTTTCGTCTCCAAAATCCCAACGATCCACCGCATTATTTTCTAAGAAAATGGTATCACCTGGATCTTCGATGTGAACTTTCTGCATCATTTGGTGAACAATCACCTCAAAATGCTTATCGTTAATCTTTACACCTTGTAAACGGTAAACTTCTTGTATACCATTAACCAAGTACTCTTGTACCGCAGCCGGGCCTTTAATTTTTAGAATGTCTGCAGGAGAAATAGAACCATCAGATAAAGGCATACCAGCCTTCACAAAATCGTTATCCTGAACCAAAATGTGTTTAGACAATGGTACCAAGTATTTTTTAATTTCTCCGTCTTTAGATTCAATGGTAATCTCGCGATTACCACGTTTAACGCCTCCAAGAGTTACCACACCGTCAATCTCTGTAACTACAGCAGGATTTGAAGGGTTACGTGCCTCGAATAATTCTGTTACACGTGGCAAACCACCTGTAATATCTCGGGTTTTACCAGTTGCTCTCGGAATTTTAGCAATAATTCTTCCGGTTTGAATGGTATCACCTTCATCTACAGAAACGTGTGCACCTACCGGGATGTTATAACCTTTAACTACTTCGCCTTTCTTGTCCAAAATTTGAACCGATGGATTTTTAGTTTTATCACGAGTATCTATAATTACCTTTTCACGGTGACCAGTTTGCTCATCAGATTCCTCGCGGAAAGTTACGCCTTCTATAACTGCATCGAAGCCAATCTTACCCGCAAACTCTGAAATGATTACCGCGTTGTATGGATCCCAAGAACAGATCTTGTCGCCTTTTGATAACTTATCTCCTTCTTTAACGAACAAAAATGCTCCATAAGGAATGTTGTTTGTTACAATAACACGTCCAGTTCCTGCCTCAATAATCTTAAATTCACCAGATCTACCAAGTACAATTTGAATAATACCGTCGTCAGTTTGTGTATCTACTGTACGAATGTTTTCAAATTCGATAACTCCATCAAATTTAGCTACAATGTTAGATTCTGCTGCAATGTTAGATGCAGTACCACCCACGTGGAAAGTACGTAATGTTAACTGTGTACCTGGCTCTCCAATAGATTGAGCTGCAATTACACCAACAGCCTCCCCTATCTGAACTTCTTTACCAGAAGCCAAATTACGTCCGTAACATAGACCACAAACGCCACGTTTAGCTTCGCAAGTTAATACAGAACGAATTTCTATTCCTTCTAACGGAGATTCCTCAATTGTTTTACCAATTTCTTCAGTAATCTGAGCTCCGGCGCTAACCAAAAGGGTATTATCTAATGGATTATAAACATCATGTAGCGAAGTACGACCTAAAATTCTATCGTATAACGACTCCACAATGTCTTCTTGATCTTTCAACGCCGTAGTGTACATCCCTCTCAAGGTACCACAATCTACATCGTTCACAATCATATCTTGTGCAACGTCATGCAATCTACGCGTTAAGTAACCAGCATCTGCAGTTTTTAACGCCGTATCTGCCAAACCTTTACGTGCACCGTGAGTAGATATAAAGTATTCTAATACCGATAAACCTTCCTTAAAGTTAGAAAGAATTGGATTTTCGATGATGTCTCCACCAGAACCAGATTTTTGTGGCTTAGCCATCAATCCACGCATTCCGCAAAGCTGACGAATTTGCTCTTTCGAACCACGTGCACCAGAATCCAACATCATGTAAACCGAATTGAACCCTTGGTTATCGCTAGACAACTGACTCATTACAAACGTAGTCAACCTGTTGTTTATACGTGTCCAGATATCGATAATTTGGTTGTAACGTTCGTTGTTTGTAATGAAACCCATGTTATAGTTGTTTCTTACTTCCTCAACTTCTGCTGCAGCCTGCTCTAATAACGTATGTTTCTCTACCGGAATATTAACATCTTGAAGGTTAAATGACAAGCCACCTTGGAAAGCCATTCTAAATCCTAATTCTTTAATATCGTCTAAGAAATGAGAAGCACGTGCCATACCGGTCATCTTAACCACTTCACCAATAATATCTCTAAGAGATTTTTTAGTTAAAAGTTCGTTAATGTATCCTAGTTCTTCTGGCACCATTTGGTTAAACAATACTCTACCAACTGTTGTGTCAGTTAATTGATTAACGATTGACCCGTCATTTTGCTTAACATTTACCCTTACCTTAATAAAGGCGTGCAAATCTAGTTTCTTTTCATTGTAAGCTATAATTACTTCTTCTGGAGAATAGAAAATTAAGTCTTGTCCTTTTACAACACGCCCTTCATCAGTTTTACGGCCTTTGGTAATGTAATAAAGACCCAAAACCATATCCTGAGAAGGTACCGTAATTGGTGTACCATTTGCCGGATTTAAAATGTTATGCGCTGCCAACATCAATACTTGGGCTTCCAAAATTGCTGCGTTACCCAAAGGTAAGTGAACCGCCATCTGGTCACCGTCAAAATCCGCGTTGAATGCTGTACAAACTAAGGGGTGCAATTGGATTGCTTTTCCTTCGATTAATTTTGGTTGGAAAGCCTGTATACCCAACCTGTGCAACGTAGGTGCACGGTTTAACAACACCGGGTGTCCTTTCAATACGTTTTCTAGAATATCCCAAACCAATGGATCTTTTCTATCAACAATTTTCTTGGCAGATTTTACGGTTTTTACGATACCGCGTTCAATCATTTTACGAATGATAAACGGCTTGTAAAGCTCTGCTGCCATATCTTTAGGGATACCGCACTCGTGCAATTTTAGGCTAGGCCCAACAACAATTACAGAACGGGCAGAATAATCTACACGTTTACCCAATAAGTTTTGACGGAAACGACCTTGCTTACCTTTCAAAATATCTGAAAGAGATTTTAAGGCACGATTACCTTCAGTTTTTACCGCGTTTACTTTCCGTGAGTTATCAAATAACGAATCTACCGCTTCTTGAAGCATACGTTTTTCGTTACGCAAAATAACCTCTGGTGCTTTGATTTCGATCAAACGCTTTAAGCGGTTGTTACGGATAATTACACGACGGTAAAGATCATTTAAATCTGAAGTTGCAAAACGACCGCCTTCTAAAGGCACTAATGGACGCAATTCTGGTGGAATTACAGGAACAATCTTTATAATCATCCATTCAGGACGATTCTCAATCCGTGTATTTGCACCACGGAAAGCCTCAACCACTTGAAGACGTTTTAAAGCCTCGTTTTTACGTTGTTGCGAAGTTTCGTTTGCTGCTTGATGACGTAAATCATAAGACAACTGATCTAAATCAATTCGTTTTAACAACTCTTCTAAAGCTTCAGCACCCATTTTGGCGATGAATTTATTAGGATCTTTGTCATCTAGATATTGATTTTCTTTAGGCAGTTTATCTAACAAATCTAAATATTCTTCCTCGGTTAAGAAGTCCATGCGATTTATGCCCTCTTCGGCCATTAAACCAGCTTGAATAACTACATAACGCTCGTAATAAATAATTAGATCTAATTTTTTGGTTGGCAAGCCTAACAAATAACCGATTTTATTTGGCAAAGAGCGGAAATACCAAATGTGCGCTACTGGAACCACCAATGCAATGTGGCCCATACGCTCACGACGTACTTTCTTCTCTGTTACCTCTACCCCACAACGATCGCACACAATGCCTTTGTAGCGAATACGCTTGTATTTACCGCAATGACATTCGTAATCTTTTACAGGGCCAAAAATACGCTCGCAAAACAAACCATCTCGTTCGGGTTTGTAGGTACGATAGTTGATTGTTTCTGGCTTTAAAACTTCACCACTAGAACGTTCCAAAATAATTTCTGGAGACGATAAGCTTATAGTTATCGAGGTGAAATTGCTTTTTAATTTATTATCCTTTTTGTAAGACATATTCTTTCTTTGAGTTATAAGTCTTAAGTTATACGTTATACGTTCATCTAACTTAGAACGTACAACGTAAAACTTAAAACTATTTAGTCTAACGTAATATCCAAACCTAAGCCGCGTAGCTCGTGCACCAAAACATTAAATGATTCTGGTATACCCGGTGTTGGTAGGTTCTCGCCTTTAACAATAGCTTCGTAGGTTTTTGCTCTTCCAATAACATCATCCGATTTAACGGTTAAAATTTCTTGAAGAATATTAGCTGCACCAAATGCCTCTAATGCCCAAACCTCCATCTCACCAAAACGCTGACCACCAAATTGAGCTTTACCACCCAATGGCTGTTGCGTAATTAACGAGTATGGTCCGATAGAACGTGCGTGCATCTTATCATCAACCATGTGACCTAATTTAAGCATGTAAATTATGCCCACAGTAGTTGTTTGATCAAAACGATCGCCTGTTAAACCATTGTATAGATAAGTTTTTCCAGAAGAAGGAACGCCAGCTTTTGCTACCCATTCTTCTACTTCCTCGTGCGTTGCACCATCAAAAATTGGTGTTGCAAACTTAACGCCAAGCTCTTTACCTGCCCAACCCAATACGGTTTCGTAAATTTGGCCAAGGTTCATACGAGAAGGTACGCCCAACGGGTTAAGTACAATATCTACTGGGCTACCATCTGCTAAGAAAGGCATATCTTCATCGCGCACAATGCGCGCAACAATACCTTTATTACCATGGCGACCAGCCATTTTATCTCCAACCTTTAACTTACGTTTTTTTGCAACATACACTTTGGCCATTTGTACAATTCCTGATGGAAGTTCATCTCCAACGCTAATGGCAAACTTGTCTCTTTTATAAGCACCAAGTTCTTCGTTAACACGGATGCCGTAGTTATGAATCAAAAGCTTAATCATCTCGTTCTTCTCATCATCAGTTGTCCATTTGTTAGGGCTGATGTGTGTAAACTCTAGATCGATCAATACCTTTTGAGTAAACTTAACACCTTTGGCAATTAACAATTCCTTATAAATATTAAATACACCTTGCGATGTTTTTCCATTTACAATGGTAAAAAGTTTGTCAACCAAATCTGCTTTAAGCTTCTCGGTAATGTTATTATAGCTCTTATCTAACTTTTCTATAGCTGTTTTCTCTTCTGCCTTGGTAGTTTTCTTAGCACGGCTAAAAAGCTTGGTATCGATTACCACACCACGAATAGATGGAGGAGTTTTTAAAGAAGCGTCTTTTACATCGCCTGCTTTATCCCCAAAAATTGCACGAAGCAACTTTTCTTCTGGTGATGGATCAGACTCTCCTTTTGGAGTAATCTTACCAATAAGAATATCGCCCTCTTTAACCTCTGCACCAACGCGGATAATTCCGTGCTCATCTAAATCTTTGGTAGCTTCTTCTGATACGTTTGGAATGTCTGGTGTAAGTTCCTCTTCACCACGTTTGGTGTCACGAACTTCCAATTCAAACTCTTCAATGTGTAACGAAGTGAAAATATCATCTCTAACTATGCGTTCGTTAATTACAATCGCATCCTCAAAGTTAAAACCTTGCCAAGGCATAAATGCCACTTTAAGGTTTCTTCCCAATGCCAGTTCGCCGTTTTCAGTTGCATAACCCTCGCAAAGCACCTGACCTTTAACTACTTTTTGGCCTTTTCTAACAATTGGCTTTAAGTTGATACAGGTATTTTGGTTGGTTTTTTTGAACTTTATTAAACGGTATGTTCTACTATCACCATCAAAAGAAACCAAACGATCGTCTTCAGTTTGCTCGTACTTTATGGTAATTTGGTTCGCATCTACATATTCTACCACACCATTTCCTTCTGCATTGATCAAGGTTCTAGAATCTCTAGCCACGCGACCTTCTAATCCTGTTCCAACAATCGGTGCTTCTGGACGTAACAATGGCACCGCTTGGCGTTGCATGTTAGATCCCATCAAAGCTCTGTTAGCATCATTATGTTCCAAAAACGGAATTAGCGAAGCTGCAATTGAAGTAATTTGATTTGGAGCAATGTCCATCAAATCTAACTTCTCTGGCTCTATAATCGGGAAATCGCCCTCATACCTAGCTTTAACCTGTGGTTGTGCAAAAACTCCCTTATCGTTATACTCTGCATTGGCTTGTGCAATGGTTTTTCCATCTTCATCTTCGGCAGATAGATAAATTACATCAGAATCTACCACAACCTTGCCATTTTCTACGCGTTTGTACGGCGTTTCTATAAAACCAAGATTGTTAATTTTTGCGTGTACGCAAAGAGATGAAATCAAACCAATGTTAGGGCCTTCTGGTGTTTCGATGGTACATAACCTACCGTAGTGGGTATAGTGTACATCTCTAACCTCGAAACCTGCGCGTTCTCTAGATAAACCACCTGGGCCTAAGGCCGATAGACGGCGCTTGTGCGTAATCTCTGCCAATGGATTTGTTTGATCCATGAACTGAGAAAGCTGGTTGGTACCAAAAAACGAGTTGATTACCGATGATAATGTACGTGCATTGATCAGATCTGTTGGGGTAAAAACCTCATTATCTCTAATGTTCATACGCTCGCGGATGGTTCTAGCCATGCGGGCCAAACCAACGCCAAACTGCGCATACAACTGCTCGCCAACGGTACGCACCCTACGGTTAGATAAGTGATCAATATCATCAACTTCTTCTTTAGAGTTGATCAACTTGATCAGATATTTAACGATCGCGATAATATCTGCCTTGGTTAACACCTTTACATCTTCTGGCGTATCCATTTTCAGTTTCCTGTTAATGCGGTAACGACCAACATCGCCAAGGTCATAACGCTTATCAGAGAAGAACAAACGGTCGATTATACCTCTAGCCGTTTCTTCATCAGGTGGTTCTGCGTTACGCAATGCACGATAGATATTTTCTACAGCCTCTTTTTCTGAGTTTGCTGTATCTTTTTGTAATGTATTATATATAATGGTATAATCTGCCTGGCTAGCACCATCTTCTTTAGAAAGAATAATGGTTTTTACGCCCGCATCAATAACCATATCAATGTGATCTTCTTCTAAAACGGTCTCTCTTTCGAGAATTACCTCGTTACGATCGATAGAAACAACCTCGCCTGTGTCTTCATCAACAAAGTCTTCTACCCATTTCTTTAATACTCTGGCAGCAAATTTACGACCAATGTATTTTTTCAACCCAGATTTGCTAACTTTTACTTCATCAGCCAGGTCAAAAAGTTCTAAAATGTCTTTATCAGAATCGTAACCAATTGCCCTTAACAAGGTAGTAACAGGAAATTTTTTCTTCCTATCAATGTACGCGTACATTACGTTGTTTACATCTGTCGCAAATTCTATCCAAGAACCCTTAAATGGAATTACGCGTGCAGAATACAATTTGGTACCATTGGTGTGACGGCTTTGGCCAAAAAACACCCCTGGCGAACGGTGCAATTGAGATACAATTACACGTTCAGCACCATTAATTACAAACGTTCCTTTCGGCGTCATGTAAGGAATGGTACCCAAATAAACATCTTGAATGATGGTTTCAAAATCCTCATGCTCAACATCGTTACACGAAAGCTTTAGCTTCGCCTTTAATGGAACATTGTAAGTTAAACCACGTTCGATACACTCATGTATATCATATCTAGGTGGATCAACAAAATAGTCTAAAAATTCTAAAACGAAGATGTTTCTAGAATCTGTTATAGGAAAGTTTTCTGCAAACACCTTAAATAAACCTTCGCTAGAGCGATTGTCTGAGGTGGTGTCTATCTGAAAAAATTCTCTAAATGATTGCAATTGCACATCCAGAAAATCAGGATAGTCTAAAATGTGCTTACTCGTTGCAAAATTTACTCTTTGTTCGACTTTCTTTGCCAAGGGACTAAAAGTTTTGTAGTTTAAGAATAAACTAATTGGTTTGGTTTTGGTTAAACCGCCTCATCAACCAAACAAAATGGGGTGGTTATAAACAGGTAAAGACACCGACATTTTCAGTCGGTGTCTGATACTTTTTAGCGAGCTAAAACAGCGTGATTATTTAATTTCAACTACCGCTCCAGCTTCTTCTAATTGTTTTTTCAACGCTTCTGCTTCGTCTTTAGAAACACCAGTTTTAATTTCCTTTGGTGCACCATCAACTAAATCCTTTGCTTCTTTCAATCCTAATCCGGTAAGGTCTTTAACAAGTTTTACAACTGCTAATTTAGCACCACCAGCTTCTTTAAGAATTACATCAAAAGTAGATTTCTCTTCTGCAGCAGCAGGGGCATCGCCACTAGCAGCTGGTCCAGCAGCCGCAACTGCAGCAGCAGGCTCTATACCATACTCGTCTTTAAGGATTTGAGCTAATTCGTTTACTTCTTTAACTGTTAAGTTTACCAATTGCTCAGCAAACGCTTTTAAATCTGCCATTTTATTAAGATTTTAAATTTACGTAAATAATGTTGTTTAATTTCTTCGAACTTAAGGTGTTCGTTAACCTTCTCTTTCTTGTAGAGTTTTAACAATTCCTGCAATTTTGCCTCCGCTTGATTTAAGCGCAGATATAACATTCTTCGCTGGCGATTGCAACAAGCCGATAATGTCTCCAACAAGCTCTTCTCTCGATTTTAAGCTCACCAAAGTATCTAACTGGTTGTCTCCAACATAAACAGAAGAATCTATATATGCTGCTTTAAGCACAGGCTTATCAGATGTTTTTCTCAAAGCTTTAATAAGCTTTGCCGGCGCATTTGCCGATTTAGAGAAAAGCAAAGATGATGAACCCTTAAGGCTTTCGTATATCTCAGAAGCATCGCCTTCTAAACCTTCGATCGCTTTGCGAATCAAAGAGTTTTTAGCAACTTTCATTACGATATCACTTTCAAAACATTTGCGGCGGATGTTGTTAATTTTCACAACAGAAAGGCTAGAGGTATCTGCAATATAAAAATTGCCATACTCTTGCATTTGTCCTTGTAGTTCTGCAACTACTTCGTTTTTTTCTTCTCTGTTCATAATAATTAGATCCCCGCTACTGATTTAGTTTCAATTGCTATACCAGGACTCATAGTAGAAGACACGTGAATGCTCTTAAAATAAGTTCCTTTTGCGGCAGATGGTTTTAATTTAGAAATAATTTGAAGCACTTCGAGAGCGTTCTCGTAAATCTTCTCTGCCGGGAATGATACTTTCCCTATCGAAGCGTGTATGATACCTGTTTTATCGACCTTAAAATCTATCTTACCCGCCTTAACCTCTGTAACAGCTTTACCAACATCGTTGGTAACTGTGCCAGATTTTGGATTTGGCATTAAGTTACGTGGGCCTAAAACCCTACCTAACTTACCTACCTTAGCCATACAAGCTGGTGTAGTGATAATAATGTCAACATCGGTCCAACCACCTTCAATTTTGGCCACATACTCGTCTAAACCTACAAAGTCTGCTCCTGCTGCTCTTGCTTCTTCTTCCTTATCAGGATTTACCAAAGCTAAGACACGTACAGTTTTACCTGTTCCGTGTGGTAAAGTTGCTATTCCACGTACCATTTGATTGGCCTTACGTGGATCTACGCCCAATGATACATCGATATCTACCGAAGCATCAAATTTGGTGGTCGTAATTTCTTTTACCAATTCAGCAGCAGCCTGTAAAGTATAAGCTTTACCAACCTCTAATTTAGCGTGCGCCGTTTTTTGATTTTTAGTTAATTTCGCCACTGTTGTAAACTGTTTAATAATTAATTATTCCAGGGTGCATCACCAGAAACGGTAATTCCCATACTGCGTGCCGTACCGGCAACCATACTCATGGCAGACTCAGCGGTAAATGCATTTAAATCGGGCATTTTATCCTCTGCGATCGCTTTGATCTGGTCCCAGGTCACCGATCCAACTTTTTTACGGTTGGGCTCAGCAGAACCACTAGCCAATTTTGTAGCATCTTTTAACTGGATTGCTACTGGCGGGGTTTTGATGATGAATTCGAATGACTTATCAGCATAAACAGTAATTACAACCGGCAATACTTTACCTGCCTTATCTTGGGTACGAGCATTAAACTGTTTGCAAAACTCCATAATGTTCACCCCTTTTGCTCCCAATGCGGGACCAACTGGTGGCGATGGATTTGCAGCTCCGCCTTTGATCTGTAATTTGATCAGTGCACTGACTTCTTTTGCCATTTTTGTTAATTGTTTATTTAAAACCTAATGTTAAATTGTTGGAAGCAAGTAACATTTAAGACCCCTTTAGATTACAGATTTTAGATTTACGACTTTAGATTGTTTCCGTTCCAAGGCGTCGAACCTTATTCTATAAACCCAAAAGGACTGCAAAGATAGAAATTATAATGCAGATACACAATAGTTTTGGAAAGATTGTTTATACCGGCGTTGAGTTGGTTAGGCGGGTAGAAGTTTAGGGGTTAGATTTGTTCGTGCCATACTCCGTCTTTGCGGGGTACTGCTTGTACAGATTAGCGCACGCGTGCCGCATCTGCTCAATCAATTAGCTAAAAGAAACTCAGTTTACAATAACAAATAGCATACTCGGCATGGACATGAGGGCTAAATATAATAAAAAAGTTGTTTTAAAAACGAAATCGCAGCATATATCGGCAATTGTAGCCCCGCTTTCCGCTATAGCCGCGCATGCTTCTCGGGCTGCCGCTGCAATCGGGTTTAGGTATAAAGTGAGGTGGTTCTTGGGCGGAGTTGTGTTGCGGTTAAGCCATGCGCGTCACATTGAACTCGTTTCAAAATCTCCGCCACCTATCCCCAGGACTCAAACTCACCGCTAGTAAACCGCCTTGACGCTGTCATCCTGAACTCGTTTCAGGGTCTGCCTTCTGTTCCATTCAAATTATACGGCGAGTTGTAACCCACCGCCAGTAAACCTGCCGACCATGTTGGTGTTTTTACATATTTATATAAGTCGATTTTTTTTACCGAATCCTGCAATAACCCTCTTGGGGATGTTAAGCTTGCGCATGGTGAAGTTTGCCTACTCCAAAGCCTAATGAACCGAATTTCTGAATCCAAAAAACCCAAAACCTGTCGTCCTCCTTTATGGGAATTTCAAATCCAGTTTTATTTAATGTTCGACATCTCCATGTTGAAGATGGTGAACGGCGAGGGACAGATTAAATAAGTTAAAGAAATTTTTAAAGCCCGATTATTAACGAACTTGCTGATAGAAAGGATAACCAATGCAACATCAAATTAGTATATGATTAAAATCAAATATAGCGAGGATCTGCTAACAGCTTCTCGAAGAACAAAACCGATAAAAATAATTCTCTATATTTATCCCTCAAACCAAAGAAACTAAAAACATGATTATTGTAGCTGTTATTGTCGTTGTACTATTAATCTTCGGAATTACTTTTTACAACTCGTTGGTTGCAAAAAAGAATCAGGTAACCAATGCTTTCTCTGCAATCGACGTAATGCTGAAAAAGCGTTTCGATTTGATACCCAACCTGGTTGAGGTTGTAAAGCAATACACCAATTACGAACAGAGCACACTAACAAAAATTACTGAATTGAGAACAAAGGCAATTTCTGGCAATGTAAGTGTTGAAGAAAAAGCTGAAATGGATGCTCAGTTAAGCAGTAGTGTTAAAGGCTTGATGGTTAACGTAGAAAATTACCCCGATTTAAAAGCAAACACCAATTTTTTACAATTGCAGGGCACGTGGACAGAGAGCGAAGAACAAATTGCGGCAGCTCGAAGAACGTACAACGCTTCGGTTACCGATTACAATAATGCCATTATGATGTTTCCAGGTAATATGTTTGCCGGCATGTTAAACTATTATCATATTCCGGTTCTGGCAACAGCCGAAGAAGAACGTAAAAACGTAAGCGCTAAAGATTTATTTAATAGTTAATGCCTGATTTATTGAGCGATCCGGCCTTGCAAGGTGTATTGGCCATCTTAGAAATTGAGCGGGCAAAAATTGCCAAGGCGCAAACTAAAGGTTATGCCTTTATTGTAGTTGGCGTTGTGGTGGGAATTGTTGGCGCAACTATGGTTATCCCAGTGCCGGCGATAATAGTTGGGGCGATAAGTGCGATTACTGGTGGCGTTTTTCTATATCGCATTGGCGATGCGCTATCCAGTTACAAATCTGCTTTTAAACTGGAGGTGATTGGCCATGCACTTAAATTTTTAGATCAAAGCTTATCTATCAACCCAAATGCAGGCATTGGCGAAACCGAATTTATCGATACTCAGCTTTTTACCAACAGCCCCGATAGATATAGCACAGAAGATTTGGTAAGTGGCAAGGCAGATAAAACATCTTTTTACTTCGCCGAAGTGAATGCAGAATATAAAACAGAAACGACCACCAAGAACGGTACACAGACAAACTGGCACAACATATTTAAAGGCATCCTATTTACAGCAGATTTCAATAAAAACTTTAATGGAGTAACCGTTGTAAGGCCCAAAGATTTTGGGAACGCCTTGGGTGCGTGGTTCTCTAAAAACCTATTTTCTATTGGCAGCAAGAACCTTGTCCAACTGGAAAACATAAACTTCGAGAAAACCTTTGTTACCCATGCGATCGATCAGGTAGAAGCCCGGTACATTTTAACACCGGCCATGATGGAAAGAATTTTGGCTTTAAACCATCAATCAAAAGATACCGTTTCCCTATCTTTTATCAATACCAAAATGTACATCGCTTTTCCGTTGGATAGAAATTGTTTTGAAGCGCCAATTTTTAAAACGTTGCTTAACCCAAATTTACTTAACGAAGATGTTGCAACTATTAAGTTTATGTATGATGTGGTACGGGAGATGGATTTGAATACGAGGATATGGAATAAAAGCTAAAAGACTAAAGCGGAAAGCGGAATGAGGTAGACGGCAGGAAGGCAGAAGATTAGTTAGCTGTTTAGTTGTTAAGTCGTTTATTTGTTAAGGCGGCTGGCTAATTAGATAAATCTAGCGCAAGCGTGCCACGTGTGCTCAAAATTAGCACTGAATATAATTAATAGCCAGAATGAGGCAAAGGGCGGAAAGGTTGAGGGCTAAGCAGCAAACTTAAAACTCAACTAAAACCTTCGCATCCTTTTTTTATCAATTCCCACTTTCCATTGGAGGCCTTCTCATAGATGTACATTTCATCATGCCCGCACCTACCGCCGCAGCCAAAGGCTATTTTAACAATTATTTTATTAAAATCTTCGTTTACAATTGGAGAGTAAATTACATAAAAACCTTTCGGATACTTTTCTCTAAACTCTGACCATGTGTGATCAGAGTGGTCATCTGGAAAATCAGACAAAGAAATAAATGTGGGCGAAAAATTTAGATGGTAATTATCTAGAGAATCTGTTTTATATTCCATATCATTAAAACCAAGCCTTGCAGATGCTTTGAAATTGTCTGTCACACAGCTCCATTCTCCATTTTTTTCGAACGTCTTTAATAATACGGGATGGTCTATTTTTACCACCTCGGTAAAATAATAATTTAAAAAATCGGCAACCAATAACTTTTCATTAGCATTGCGTTGTTGTTTAGATGTGCAGCTAGAAATTAAGATTACGAAAAGGCAGCATATAAAAATCAGTCGTTTCATAGGATAAGCTAAAGTTTCGGTTAATAAATCATCATTTTCTCTAAAACACAGCCTTTAAAAGGCCCTTAATTTTCAGAATTGATTTTCGCCCCTTTCGTCCTGGACATTCTTTATTATAAAATTTGGGCGCATAAAAAGCTAACCTCTTTATTTTTGGTTTAGTTATCATCTAGAGAAAAACTTTTCCCCCGTCAAAAACTTCAGCGTTAGACTTATCTGTCTTTGTTGGGCAGCCTTCTCCATCGACGGAGTCATCTTTCATTCGCCAAGGGCGAAAAGAGTTAATTCTTTTCCACAATTTTTCTGCTTTCTTTAACGAGATGTCTCTTACATTGAAATAGGCATTTGTATCTGCCTTTATTTGACTGACCTTAAAATCTCTTTTTCTAAAAAAAGCCCTGATTTCTGTCGGCATTTTAGTTTTTGCAAGTCTGCTATACGGCGAGCCATACCGATAAAGAGTTACAATGCCTTTGCTTTTGCTAATGATTAGGTAATCTACCACCTCGAATATCGAACCTTGATCGTGTGTTAGCACAATAGTACTGTCTGCGTTTTCTTGAAAAAATTTATACAACGGAACAATTTCATTTGGCTTCTGCGCGAAAGACTGATTGCTTATAAAAATGAAGCAGAAACCTAAAAAACATGTTATTGAAAGTGCTTTTCTCATAGATAAAACACGCCCTGATTATCAGAGCTATAAAAAGACGATGCTAAATGCTAGCAATATCCATAAATAATTGGATAATAAAACAGAAACGACTAGTTGCGAGACGTTTCGTTCCTCAACGACGAGCACCGTTAGAGATGCGTTAACCGTAGAAGCGGCAGCTTTTCTATTGCGCATTTAGCGTGATAGAAAACTATAGTCACGCACGTGCGGGATTAAAACGCCAAAAAAAAGATTGAGGCTGAGGTTGAGGCTAACAGCAAAAGACCAAAAAATCACATTGAACCGCCATAAGCTGAAAGACGGATTTCTAACGAACGCAATTATTTTAATTTGTTAGTTCTCAAATCTCCTTACTCCCTATTCAAATTTTTCAAAAACAAAAAAGCCCCCGAAATTCGGAGGCTTTTAGTATAAATATTTTAAGATTTACTCTTTTTCTACTTGCATATAGTTAAGCTCTAGCGGAGATTTTCTTCCAAAGATCTTAACCATTACTTTTAATTTTTTCTTCTCTTCGTTCACTTCTTCTATCACACCGTTAAAGCCATTAAATGGGCCATCCATTACTTTAACGTTTTCGCCAACAAAGTAAGGTACGTTCATCATCTCGCCTTGCTCACTCATTTCGTCAACCTTACCTAAAATACGGTTAACTTCTGCCTGGCGCATCGGGATAGGATTTCCTTCTTTATCGCCAAGAAAGCCAATAACACTATTTATACCTTTTATGATGTGCTCCAACTCGCCATCTAAAGTAGTTTCTATCAACACATAACCCGGATAAAAGTTACGCTCTTTTGCAATCTTCTTACCATCTTTCATTTGGTAATACTTCTCCATAGGAATTAACACCTGCGGAACCAAATGTGAATAGCCTAAACGGCTAATCTCTGCATCGATGTATTGCTTTACCTTTTTTTCTTTACCGCTTACAGCTCTTACCACATACCATTTCAACTCGCTCATCAGTAAAATTTAGTTAAGGGTTTTATAATAGGTATCTAAGATGAAGGTAGATCCTTTATCCATTGCAAAAATAATCATTGCGATAATGAGTGATGTGATGAGAACAACAACGGCAGAATTTTGCAACTCGCCCCAAGTGTCCCAAGTTACCTTCTCGGTCATTTCCTCGTAAGATTCTTTTATGAAGTCTACTACTTTAGCCATCTTTAAAATTTTGAATAATGTGATGCAATTTGAGGTGTTAAATGATAGATTCGAAACTACGATTCTATCATTCAATTTCAATCCTCAATCTACTGGCACGGGAACAAGGATTCGAACCCTGATCAAAGGTTTTGGAGACCTCTATTCTACCATTGAACTATTCCCGTGTTTTAGTATTTAGTGGTTAATATAAGGTATTTAGACAAAAACGCCACTTAATTCGAAAAATCAAAATAAGTTGCTCAAATAAAATATTTAGCACTTAGACGTTGACTTTTTTCGTCTAATCTAAGCACTAAATAAGTTTATCTAACTACTAAATACTATATATTAATTACTTAGTTTCCTTAAGCCACTTAAAGGGCTTGTAGGTCTTACTTTACTATTTCAGTTACCTGTCCGGCACCTACAGTTCTACCACCCTCGCGGATAGCGAAACGTAAACCTTTTTCCATTGCAATCGCGTTAATCAATTTTACACTGATGGTAACGTTATCGCCTGGCATAACCATTTCTGTACCTTCTGGCAACGAGATTTCTCCTGTTACATCTGTTGTACGGAAATAGAATTGTGGACGGTATTTGTTAAAGAATGGCGTGTGACGGCCACCTTCTGCTTTAGACAAAACATAAATTTCGCCTTTAAAGTCTGTGTGTGGAGTTACAGAACCTGGTTTACAAATAACCATACCTCTACGGATATCGGTTTTCTCTATACCACGCAACAATAAACCTACGTTATCTCCAGCTTCACCGTAATCTAATATTTTACGGAACATCTCTACACCAGTAACGGTAGATTTTAAGTTTTCTGCACCCATACCCAAAATCTCTACTGGATCTCCTGAGTTGATTACACCACGCTCGATACGGCCAGTTGCAACTGTACCACGACCAGTGATAGAGAACACATCTTCTACCGGCATCAAGAAAGGAAGCTCAGTTAAACGTGGAGGAATTGGAATGTAGCTATCTACAGCATCCATCAATTCCATAATTTTACCAACCCATTTTGGATCGCCATTTAAGCCACCCAAAGCAGAGCCTTGAATTACAGGAATATCATCACCTGGGAAATCATAGAATGATAATAGTTCGCGAATTTCCATCTCTACTAATTCTAGTAATTCTGGATCATCTACCATATCAACCTTATTCATGAAAACAACTAATGTTGGTACACCAACCTGGCGAGCCAATAAGATGTGCTCACGAGTTTGTGGCATTGGACCATCTGTAGCAGCAACAACAATGATTGCACCGTCCATTTGGGCAGCACCAGTAACCATGTTCTTAACATAATCTGCGTGACCAGGACAATCTACGTGTGCGTAGTGACGAAGTGCAGTAGAGTACTCTACGTGCGAAGTGTTGATGGTAATACCTCTTTCTTTTTCTTCAGGAGCTGAATCGATAGATTCGAACGAACGTGCCACAGATAATCCAGCATCAGCCAAAACTTTCGAGATAGCTGCTGTTAAAGTTGTTTTACCGTGATCTACGTGACCGATGGTACCGATGTTTAAGTGCGGCTTGCTGCGGTCAAATTTTTCTTTTGCCATTTTATTTATAACTAATTAGTAGGTTAAACTGTATTATTTTTCTTTTTAATCCTTTAATATTATACAACACAAAAAACCTTGTCGGTTCTGTGCTTTTAAACAGAGTTAACAAAGTGTTTTTTGAGCCAACTATGGGAATTGAACCCATGACCTCTTCCTTACCAAGGAAGTGCTCTACCGCTGAGCTAAGTCGGCTTATATTCGCTCATCGGTATTTCTGTTCTTCAATAGAGGTTAATAAAAACCACCGAATATTACCACTGAACTACCAAGAGCGGAAGACGAGGTTCGAACTCGCGACCTATAGCTTGGAAGGCTATCGCTCTACCAACTGAGCTACTTCCGCTTTTTTGATTTAAAATTTTTGAATTACAATTTACGATTTCTACATCGCACATCTCTAACGCTTCAAACTTTCAATCTTTTTTAAAATTTTAGATTTACGATAAGCACATTTGTCAAAACTCAAATCTAACGTCTCAAATCTAAATTAGTCCATCTACCATCGTAAACCTTACTGTGGGGAGAGAAGGATTCGAACCTTCGAAATCTTGCGATAACAGAGTTACAGTCTGTTCCATTTGGCCGCTCTGGAATCTCCCCATGCAAAATTTTAGAGTTACGAGTTATGATTGGAGTTCCAAATCTAAAATCGAAAATCTAAAATCTTAAATTAACTGAGCCTCCTATCGGGATCGAACCAATGACCTACTGATTACAAGTCAGTTGCTCTACCAGCTGAGCTAAGGAGGCTTTTATTTTCAACCTCCCAAATCCAATCGAGCCGTGTTAAGGCTAGACCTACTGATTATCCCGTACGTACGGGACTCTACCAGCTGAGCTAAGGAGGCTTTTAATCAAACGCTCAAAAAAAAATAGAAACGTTTATTGTTGTGTTATTTAATATAAATCTTTTAAAGAACAATCCATCTTTACAAGCATCAATGCCCTTTCTCAAATGGAATGCAAATCTACACATTTAAACTTCTATTCAAAATAAATCTCCAAAAAAAACATCGTATTTTCCTTGTTGCTATTTTCTGCAAAAAAGAAGTTAAACTAGTTGCTTGTTATTCAGTTATTTCGCACTAGCCTCGCTATGTTAAAATTATTGCATACTTGTTATGCACAGCGCTAGTTTTGAATTTATGTTTAGCATCCGCCCTTTTTAAAACACAAATTAAACGCTATAAATCTTTATTAGTCCAAAAATATACAACCTCCAATTACCAAAATAACCATAAAAAAGCTAGTTCAGCAACAATCACTGCCACCTACAACGTTAAATTTTTCTATTTTCCGTTTCAAACGCTTTTCCTTTACTGTTTAACATTAGCCTAATAAATCCAAAAAATATTTTCAGAATCAAGAAAAAAAAAGGCATCCCAATTTGAGATGCCTTTGCTAAATGCTCAACTAAAATACTTAATATGCCTGTGCCGCAACCTCGCTTAAAATAGCCTTACGCTCGCTCAACTTTACTCTTGTTTTCGCTTTGTGCTTGGTAATCTGCTTTTTTAAACACTCAATAGCCAAATCGGTCGCCTCTTCAAAAGACTTACATTGATCTTTTGCAAAAAAAGTTCCTCCCGGTACAATAAGCTTTATTTCACTTATTTTATTAGCCTCATGTTCTACATTCTCTAGTTTAAGATAAACCTCGCCGCTAATGATCTGGTCATAGAACTGATCGAGCTTGTCGGCTTTTTTCTGTATAAAATCTAATAACTTAGCATCTGCATTAAAGTGAATTGATTGAACTCCAATTTTCATGTTTCCTCCTTTTTTAGGCCTTTGGATGGGCTTGTTTATAAATTGATTTTAATCTTTCTATGGAATTATGGGTGTACACCTGCGTTGCCGCCAAACTTGCATGCCCCAGCAGCTCTTTTATTGCATTTAGGTCTGCGCCATTGTTAAGCAAACTCGTTGCATAGCTGTGCCGCAGCACGTGCGGACTTTTCTTATCATTTGTGGTTACAAGACTTAAATAGGCTGTCACAATTCGGTATATAAGTTTAGGGTAAGCAGGCAATCCTTTATCTGTAACGATAAGCGCTTCTACATTGTTGTCGAAATTTTGTATCTTCTTAGTTGCAATAAAATCCTGTATCTCTAAACTTAGCGCCTTCGTTACCGGAACCACCCGTTCTTTGTTTCTTTTGCCAAGTACTTTTATGGTTTGCTCGTAAATATTAAGGTCGCTTTCGCGGATGCCTAACAGCTCCGTTAGCCTTATCCCCGTGCCAAACAACAGCTCTATCACCAGATGGTCTCTTTTGTGAGGAAAATTGTTTCCAAAAACAATGTCGGAGTCTAGCAAGCTGTCCATTTTTGCGGCATCGACAAACACCGGCAAACGCTTTGGTATTTTTGGCGCTTTGATTACTGCCGCAGGATTGCTTTCTGTCTTACCCTCGCGTAGCAAAAATTTGTAAAAACTGCGCATGGTAGATATTTTGCGGTTAACCGTTTTTGCAGAAAATCCTTCTTCCATCAAATGCATCATATAACTACGGATGTAAGTTGGCTTCACCTCTAAAAAACCAAGTTCAAAAGTGGCCGCCAAATAGGCCTCGAACGCCAATAAATCTTTTGAATAGGAAGTTAAGGTATGCTGGGAGTACCGCTTTTCGTGAGATAGATAAGTGACAAAACTTTTTAACAGCATGAAACGGTTTTTCGGTTGTTTAAGATAGTTGAAGTTAGGATTTTTTAAGGGTTTAACGAACGAATAGTTAAATTAATTTTACGGCACCAACTTGAAAAAATCTACCTAAAACAAATTACCTGTTTTTTTTGAGGACGCTCACTAAACTACATGAAACTTTAACAAGATGACCAAAAAAGTGCGGCGCCATTTCTCAAACGCCGTGGCAGATACGAAAGAGCTGAGTTCTTACCTAGTCGAGCGGGGAGGCTGCGCTAGACGTAAAAAACTCCAACTTCTTACTCCCGACTTCTAAAACAAAAAATGCCCCCAAAATTTATTTGGAGGCACCTAATTATGGAGTAAACAGCAATTATAAAGCTGCTTCTTGATTCATATTTTGAACGTAAATAGCGTGTTTTACTTCAGTACGACGAGCTACAGATTTTTTCTCATAAGCTTGGCGACTACGCAATTCTCTTAATACGCCGGTCTTTTCGAATTTTTTCTTGAAACGTTTCAAGGCCTTATCCAAAGATTCGCCGTCTTTAATGTTGATCATAATCATAACGCTGAAATACCTCCTTTCGTGGTTTTTAAATTTTGCCCTATTGTTAGGGGTTGCAAATATATAGAAAAGATTTGTTGGGTTTTTATTTTTTTTCTAAACGTTTTTTTTGACAGGTTTTAAACTGATAGCGCCAATCTATTAAGCGCAACTGAGACTCCAATCTATTCTACTTTAATTTTAGCAGTCGTACCTCCAACCCCTCCCTGCAAATCTGCGCCTTGCACTATTACCGTATACATCGTCTTTTTCTGACCTGCGTTAAATTTAATTGTTGCATTTCCATTTACATCGGTTACAATATCAGGTTTCCAATAAACGGTAGATCTTAAGTCTTGATTTTCGGCTGTTTCTCTTGTAATGTATTTGGGCGCATAAAATTGTTTGGCATATATGCTGTTAACTGGGCGGTAAGTAATCCTATTTAAGTTATTATCTCCTCCGCCTGCGTTAAATCTTGTAGTAATAAAAATAGTACCTCGATATTCAACTAAACCTACAGCTGCAAGAAACCGATGACCTAAAAAATCATCGTCATTGGATGCTCCAAAACCTTTTAGTTCAGATTTTCGCAGAGAATCTTTGCTTAAACCCTGTTTTGGGTCAAAAAAAACATTGGCATTTGGCATATGCTCATCTGGCGTGCCAGCTCTAGTGTACTTTTGACTATATAAAACTTCTATTCCCAAGGCAGCGGTTATGTTATAGCCTTTTAGCGTAGCAATTACCTCTTCAATTGTTGGTTTGATGTATTTGAAAGAGAAAGGTAAATATCCTGCATCAATACTCAAATTCATTGTGTATTTTCCGTAAACTGCCGTTACGAGTGAGTTTTTCATCACAATTCTAAATCCAGGAAGTTGGGTTCTTAAAAAATCGTAAAGATTAGTAACTCCTGAAGCCTTGATAGCTTTTGGATCGAAGGTAAAATCCGCTCCTCTGGTGTTAAATGAATTGGGAATCTTCTTTTTCCCTTTAATTACCACTTCATTTAACGTCTTACCTGTTTTAAATGCAAAATCGTCTAATTGCTTTATGCCGTTTTCCGTCCTAACTTGGGTTACGCTATCGGTATCTAAATACCATGGTTTTATTGGGGGTGCATAATAGCTAACTGGTGCAGGTTCGAATTTATTTACCGTAGTTTTGCCAAACCTAGAAAGTTGCCCATTTTTTGTTTGCCTCATAATAAAAAACGAAGCGGTATCTAACAATGGTAAACTGTCTAACCTGTAAATTCCATCCTTATTGGTGGTTACCTGTTTAAAGAACACAGGTTTTTGAGAGGAAATTAATACTTGAGCACCCTCTACTGGTTTTTTATTTGCATTGGTAACTTTACCGGTAACTACAATACTTTTTTCTGCTTCAAATTTAACTGGCTTTGGGGTAAACACATTTTTCCAATTTAGGCCAACCCAACCTTGGGTAAGCATTAAGTTATCCAAAGCTTCGGCACTTTCTGGCGTATCCTTCAAATAAAAAGAAGGCTGTTCTACAAAGCCTTTTATATCTGAAGTAAACAACAATGAAGTTGCAATGCTATTGTTTCCCAACGTATCTGCTTTGTATTGTGCATCATCTGTAACGGCTACAGAAAAACTGCTGCCATTTACGGCAACACCTGTATTGTCTTTTACATTTAGGTTTAACACAATACTGTCTCTCGAGGCATAAATTGGTTTATCTGTTGTAAGGGTCAAAGAAAAATTATCGTGTTGGTTTATGTACACTAGACGCTCATTTACCGCAGTTGTATCTTTAAGCAGGCTAAAGTGCGCAATGCCACTGGGAAAAATATTCTTTGCTACCTTAATTATGGTGTTTTCTGCATCGATGGCTCTCGCATAACTAACAAAACCTCTGCTTTCTCCTACTAAATTATAATTACTGGTCGTTAATAAATTTTTTGAAAATTGAATTGTCAAGATTAAACTGTCTTTAGCAGCATTACTTTCTATATGCATCACAGTTCCATTTGTTTCTATTTTCGGCAAATCATAGTGGAGGTTGTTTCCGTTTACATCGTTAATTGTTGCAAAATAACTTTCGCCTGCACTTGGTGTAAAACTAACCTTGCCAATGCCTTTGTGCACGGTTTTAAACTCTGTTACTTTTTCATTTTTACTGTTAAAAATAGTTCCGCTAACGTCAACTCCCTTGCCATCTTCGTTTAACGCTTTTATGCCAACTACCGATTTTAATCCATTTACCAAATGGCCGCCTTCGGGCAAAAATTGTAGATCTATTTTAGCCGGTCGATTAAAATTTAGCGGTATCGACAACAATTGCGCAGGTTCGTCTTTTGTGGCATTGCTGATGTACAACCTTAATCCTTCGCTCTTTAATTTATCCGTTAGCTTTAGGGCAAGGTTTATTTCCCCGGCAGCGTTCGTTTGCATCTCTTTTCGATACACCACTTTATCGCTGTCTCGAATTAGTGCCATAATGTTTTTTGATGCGACGGGTTTTTCATCTGCGTTAGAGAGCACAAGTTTAACATCCAGTTCTCCAACATCATTAAGTTTTATGGCAGGATGGATTCTCCAGATTTGGGCAGATGGTTTGCCGATGTAGATGCGCTGCCTAAAAAAACTTGCAGACCCAGTATTCTGCATCCAATTGGTGTAGGCGGTTAGGGTGTAAGTGCCTTCATGAAATTGCTTTGGGGATAAGGGTATCTGAGCCCATCCAATGCCGTAACTTATCGGAATGCTTATTCTTTTTACATTATCTAAGGTGTCGTCGTTTAATTCTATGTACAAAATCTTGCTTTTCTCGGCCGCAGACAGACTCAATTTATCAAAAAGATATGCTTTGAACCATAAGGTATCGCCCAAAAAATAGGTGTTTTTGTCCGTTTGGAGGTACGCTTTTTCTGGGGCGTACGCATTTTGATGGACCTTAACTACCTTTAGCACGGTGTTTAAATCTACAGCATTTGTTTTTTGTGCAAATACACTTGTGATAAACAGCGTTACCATTACTATTTGGCTTAGAATAAATGTCTTCATATATGAATGCTACTATCGTCTACTTTCTTTAGAACGTGGAAAAATGATAATCTTTTGAAAACTACCAACACAACCCTAAAATTACCTACTTAATACACTGCTATTCATTATATTAGATAATTATTACCACATAATGTCTTTAAAAAAGAATACTAGTCTAGCCCCTAAAGATAAGCAATTACTGAGCGTGTTTACAAGTCATCTCAAGGGAGAACTCAATCTGGAAAGAATGCACCTGATGTACCTTTTTATAAAAGCGCTATGTAAGGTAAAATCTGGCAATTATCCCAAAACCTCTGCTGGATTGTTCTCCACACCTTTGGCAAACAGCTGTTTCAGGCGTATACAATGCTTTATGGCCGAGGCCGGACTGCCCATAAGGTTGGTAGCTAAGCTTATTTTCAGACTCTTGTCAAATCAAGATTCCTTTGTTCGGATAAGGGACAAGACCAACTGGAGATTTTGGGACATGAACATCAATAACTTGACGCTTTGGGTAAGTGATAGAAACGTTGTCATACCGCTGATTTTCAATATGCTTGATAAGAGGGCGAATTCCAATACAGCTGAGCGCATAGCATTGGTAAAGGATTCTATCGATTGGTTTGGGACGCATCGACTGCCTGTTGGCCGATAGGGAATTTATCGCGGAAGATTGGCCTAGCTTTCTAAACCGGACAGATTCCGCTACGATATCAGGATAAGGAATAACTTCAAAGTATTTTTGCTGGGAAAACAACATTGTTTAACTGCCTTGCACTTGCTCTAAAACCTGAATATTAATGAGTTTGGGCAGGATGAACTAGCCCTAATTTGCGATAGACTTACCGTATTTCTATGAATTATCATTATTCCTGAATTTTTTTTAGAATGTAGCTGATTAAATAAGCAGTAATTTTATTATAACTTTATCTGTTGATAGGTTTAAGTTATTTCAAATTTTAAAAAAATTAATTATATAAGCTTATGTTAACTATTTTTTACAAATTGTGCGTTTTGTAACCCATCAAATGAGCACAGACGCAAATATTCAGTTGGCTGCCAAGCCTCACTACCCCATATTGGACGGCCTTCGCGGAGTGGCAGCAATTATTGTTGTAACATTTCACCTCGCCGAACCATTCTCGACAGGCAACTTAGATAAAATGGTAAATCATGGTTATTTGGCTGTAGATTTTTTCTTCATATTATCGGGTTTCGTAATAGGCTATGCCTACGATGATCGATGGCAAAAATTAACAATTTCCAATTTTTTTAAACGCCGTATTATACGTCTGCAACCGATGGTGGTTATGGGAATGACGCTTGGTGCTATAGGATTTTATTATACAGATTCTACGCTATGGCCACTTATTCATACCATTCCCCTTTGGAAAATGTTGTTAGTAATGCTCATAGGTTATACAATCTTACCAATACCTCTATCACTCGATATTCGTGGTTGGGAGGAAATGCATCCGCTTAACAGCGTTGGATGGTCATTGTTTTTCGAGTATATTGCCAATATTCTGTATGCTATTTGGATTAGGAAATTTTCTAAAACTGCCTTGGGAATCCTAGTGATTATTGCTGCTATTGCACTCGCGCAAATGGCAATCACAAACGGTGATGTGAGCGGTGGCTGGACACTAAATGTAGAACAAGTGCGCATCGGATTTACACGAACTATGTATCCTTTTTTTGCAGGCTTGTTACTTTCACGTGTAGCCAAACCTACCAAAATTAAAAATGCTTTCTTGTGGTGTAGCCTTTTAATAGTTGCCGCACTTTATATGCCACGTATCGGTGGCGCCGAACACATGTGGATGAATGGAATTTACGATGCTGTTTGCATTATTATTGTCTTCCCACTTATCGTTTATCTTGGCGCAAGCGGACTAATGAAAACCCAAAGGGAAAATAAGCTTTGCAAATTCTTAGGCGAGTTATCCTATCCGCTTTATATGGTTCACTATCCATTGGTTTATTTTTATGTTGCCTGGATTAGTGATAACGAGGGAATAACTTTAGCACAGGCTTGGCCGTATGCTTTACTTATCTTAATAGGTTCAATTGGCTTGGCCTATGCCACATTAAAATGGTACGATGAACCGGTTCGCAAATGGTTAAAGAAAAAACTAGCCTAAAGATATGGTAGACCTTTAACGCTAATTTACTGGCATTTTTTTTATTATCAAATAATTACATTAAGATTGATTTCAAAATGTTTAAGTGTTAAACTCTTCTTGCCAAAATGGTTCATTTTACTAATTTTGGTCGGTTTCTTTAAACCGCTTACTTCGAATATCAATGACCGAATCCCAGTTAGCTCCAGATAACTTTAAAACAAAGCAACACTATAAAATTCTAGATGGTTTAAGAGGTCTAGCTGCAGTTGCAGTTGTTATTTTCCATTTTATGGAATGGGCTTACTCAGATTTTACAAAAAATTTTATCGCTCACGGTTTCCTTGCCGTAGATTTCTTTTTTTGTCTCTCTGGTTTCGTTATCGCCTACGCATACGATGATCGAGTTGAAAGAATGGGGATAGTGCAGTTTCTTAAAGCTAGGCTGATTAGACTTCATCCGTTAATTATTCTTGGTTCTGTGTTGGGCTTGCTAACTTTTCTACTCGACCCATTTGGAGGGCAGCCTGAAGCATACAGTTTAGGTAGAACAATATTGATATTCCTGAGTTCAATCTTTCTGATACCTTTTCCAATAATGGCAGAACGTGGATTTAATTTATTTGGGCTAAATGCACCCGCATGGTCGTTATTTTGGGAATATGTTGCAAATATTTTTTATGTATTCATCCTATTCCGAATCAGTCGTAAAGTGTTATTTTTTCTAACAGTTATTGCCGCTGCAACACTTTGCGTGGTCAGCTATAAGGCCGGAAATTTATTAGGCGGTTGGAGCGGCGAAACTTTTTGGGATGGTGGAGCGAGAATATTTTTTTCATTTCTAGCAGGTTTGGCTATTTATAGATTCAACTTAATTATCAAAAACAAGTTTGGTTTTTTGGGTCTAGGTATACTACTATCATTTGCGTTTTTAATGCCGTTTGGTAAGTGGAACTGGCTTACGGAACCTACCATTGTAATATTTTATTTCCCGCTTTTAATAGCGTTGGGAGCAGGCACAGCGGTAGCACCCAAATTGAAGAAACTTTGCGAATTTTCGGGAAAGATATCATATCCGCTATACATGACCCACTATGCTTTTCTATGGATGTTTGGCAACTACTATACAAGCAACAAACCTGCTGGCGTAGAGTTGGCGTTAATTATTGTAACTTCTTTAATCCTTTTGGTTGGCTTTGCGTACCTAGCAATGAGGCTTTATGATATTCCGATAAGAAGATATTTTAACAATAAAAGAAAAGTTACAACTGTTATTCAGTAGTATTTATACTTAGGCGATTTGTAGCCACAAATTTCATTCCCGAGTTTGTTTCTTTTTTAAAGTTTGATTTTTGGTTGCGAAAATGAGTCGAAATTTTAAGACTTGAAGAGTACCTATCTAAAAAAAACGCAATATTAGAGCCGCTACCAAGCCTCTAGATAATGATATTTAGAGGCTTCTGCTTACAGATCATGGAAGTACCGGAAGTGTTCGGGGTGGCATCAAATAGGCTAATGTTAAAAATTAATAAACCCATATCTACGTCTTTGAAAGTTATAAAACCATAATTGTGTAACTAAACTAAACCATTCTCAATGTGTGAATGATGCAACATATTTTATAAAATGTGCAACTCTAAAAATCTGTAAATGTGGATTTTTACCAAATCTATTGGTTGTTTTGATCTTACCTTTAAAATAAGGTCTTCTTCATTTTAAATATTGAACGAAATTCAAATTTTAATATATGGCGTCTACCAATAAAAAAGCAGGCACCTAAGTCATTCATATACATTGGCTGATTATACTCAAATCCAAAGACGCAGTTTTAAAAACTTGTCAAACAGTTATGAATAATTCCTCCAAAAATTGTCTTCTTACGATAAACGGCGGGTCGTCCAGCATTAAGTATGCTTTGTACGAAATTGAAGATGCTCTTAATCCAGTATTTTCTGCAGAAATGGAAGGGATTGGAAGCGGTAAAACTCAACTGCACTCCAAAAAATTAGAAGGTGTTCAAGAACATGCCATTATTGAAATTGCAAATCATACCGAAGCGGCAGAATGGATAGTTGAATGGCTTAAAAAAGAGTTCATTGAGGTAAAGGCAATTGGTCATAGAATAGTTCAGGGGATGGAACATACGTTACCTGATATAATTACCGAAGAATTAATAGAGCGGCTAAAATCCGTCAGTGCTTATGACCCTGAACATTTGCCCTCGGAAATCAAATTGATTGAAGTGTTTAGAAAACATTATCCAGATCTAGATCAGGTTGTGTGCTTTGATACCGCGTTTCACAACGATATGCCAGATGTTGCCAAATTAGTTCCCATTCCATTGAAATACCGAGATAAGGGAGTTAAACGATATGGATTTCACGGTCTTTCTTACGCATATCTTTTACAAGAATTTGAAAGAATTGAAGGCACTGAAAAAGCAAAAGAAAAAATCATTATTGCCCATCTGGGTAGCGGAGCAAGCCTGGCGGCAATTAAAGATAGAAAGAGCGTCGATACGAGTATGGGTTTTACACCAGCGTCTGGCCTAACCATGAGCACCCGCAGCGGAGATATAGATCCTGGAGTAGCATGGTATCTGCAGAAATTCGAAAAGTTAACGCCGTCGCAGTTTAATCACATGGTCAACCATGAATCGGGGCTATTTGCAATTTCAGAAACAACTGCGGATATGCAGCAACTCCTAAAGTTGGAGCAAAAAGACAAACGTGCCGCAGAGGCCGTTGATTTCTTTTGCTACCAATGTGTAAAATGGATAGGCGCATTTACCGCTGCACTTGGTGGCTTGGATACGTTAATATTTTCTGGAGGTATTGGAGAACACGCTCCAAAGATAAGGGAGAGGATTTGCGCGAAACTCCGGTTTTTAGGAATAGATCTCGATGTGCCAAAAAATGAAAAAAATGAGGAGGTCATTTCAAAAAGTGCCAGTAAGATATCTGTCAGGGTAATGAAAACCAATGAAGAGTTGATAATTGCACAGTCAGTATGTACAGCTTTGAATTATAATATAAAATTTAAATAAAATGAAATCAGTAGCAATCAACCCCGAGGTTGAAACCTTATCACCAGATTTATTAAAGAAGATGAATGCCTATTGGCGGGCGGCAAATTATCTCTCTGTTGGACAAATATATCTTTATGATAATCCACTACTGAGAGAGCCTCTGAAAATCGAGCACGTTAAACCACTCGTGGTTGGGCATTGGGGTACAACACCTGGGCAAAATTTCATATATGTACATTTAAATCGTGCTATTAAAAAGTATGATTTAGATATGTTTTACGTTGCAGGACCTGGGCACGGTGGCCCTGCTTTGGTAGGCAATGTTTATTTAGAAGGAACATGGAGTGATGTGTATCCTGATATGACCCAAGATGAAGCTGGGATGAAAAAACTGTTTACAAAATTTTCTTTCCCGGGTGGTATTTCTAGTCACGTTGCGCCGACTACTCCGGGTTCCATCCACGAAGGCGGAGAATTGGGCTATTCCTTGAGCCATGCTTTTGGTGCTGCATTCGATAATCCAGAGTTAATAGTAGCCTGTATTATTGGAGATGGCGAGGCAGAAACCGGGCCTTTGGCAACGGCTTGGCAATCGAACAAATTCCTTAACCCAATTAATGACGGTGCGGTGTTGCCTATTTTGCATTTAAACGGATATAAAATAAGTAATCCGACCCTACTTGCCAGAATTGAACACGAGGAACTAGAAAAATTTTTACAAGGCTGTGGATGGACTCCTTATTTTGTAGAAGGAGATGACCCAGAAACGATGCATAAGCTCATGGCCGAAACATTGGATAAAGCCATCACAGCTATTAAAGAACATCAGCAAAACGCGAGAGAAAATAACGACAACAGCCGGCCTAGGTGGCCGATGATTGTGTTAAGATCTCCTAAAGGTTGGACTGGTCCGAAAACGGTTGATGGTTTGCCTAATGAAGGAACATTCCGTTCTCACCAAGTACCTATTTCAGTAGACCATAAACACCTAGATCATCTTAGCCAGCTGGAAAGTTGGATGAAGAGTTACAAGCCCGAGGAATTATTTGATGAAACCGGAAGATTAATTCCTGAATTGGCAGATTTGGCTCCGAAAGGCAACAGTCGTATGGGCGCTAATCTTCACACCAATGGCGGCTTATTGCTAAAAGATCTTTGTATGCCCGATTTCAGGGTTCATGCCGTAAAAATACCTTCGCCAGGAGCTGTTAAAGTTGGCGACACCCCAGTATTAGGAAAGTTCTTTCGTGACATCGTAGACCTTAACAGAGATAATTTTCGAATTTTCGGTCCTGATGAAACGCTTTCGAATTTATTAGGGGCTGTGTTCGAAACGAGCAACCGCCAATGGGACGCAAAGGAAGAAGAAAACGATGAATTTTTGGCGCCTTCAGGGCGGATAATGGATTCGCAGCTCAGCGAACACCAGTGCGAGGGTTGGCTAGAAGGCTATTTACTAACTGGCAGACATGGTCTTTTTAACAGTTACGAAGCATTTATTCGTATTGTCGATTCCATGTTTAGTCAACACGCCAAATGGTTAAAGGTTACCAAAGAATTACCTTGGAGGCGACCTATAGCTTCGTTAAATTATCTTCTTGCATCACACGTTTGGCAGCAAGATCATAACGGATTTACCCATCAAGATCCAGGTTTTCTAGATCACGTTATCAACAAAAAAGCAGATATCGTTCGGGTGTACTTACCACCAGATGCAAATTGCCTATTATCTGTATTTGATCATTGCCTGCGTAGCAGAAATTACGTAAACGTAGTGGTCGCTGGTAAACATCCATTGCCACAATGGTTAAATATGGACGCCGCGATAATTCATTGCACCGAAGGTGTAGGAATATGGCAATGGGCTAGTAACGATCAAGAATCAGAACCAGATGTAATTATGGCATGTTGTGGAGATACGCCAACTTTAGAGATTATGGCAGCCGTTTCTATTCTTCGCGAGCATTTACCAGACCTGAGGGTTCGTGTTGTAAATGTGGTTGATTTGATGAAATTACAATCTGCGAGCGAGCATCCCCACGGATTGAGCGACCAGGATTATGATTCGCTATTTACAAAAGACAAACACATTGTTTTTGCATTCCACGGATACCCTTGGTTGATACATCGCTTAACTTATCGCCGTACCAATCGCAATTTACATGTGAGAGGTTATAAAGAAGAGGGAACTATCACAACCCCGTTTGATATGAGGGTGCAAAATGACATCGACAGATTTCATTTGGTACAAGATGTAGTTGACCGCGTACCAAATTTAGGCTCTAAAGGAGCTTATCTAAAACAAATGATGAAGGACAAATTGATACAGCACAAGCATTTTATTGATGTGCATGGCGAAGATATGCCCGAAATAGTTAATTGGGAATGGAACATTAAGCAATGAACAAAGTAGAGCTGATACAGACTGTCCGAGCACTTTTAGCTGATAACAAAGGATTGTTGGCAATGGACGAAAGCATTAGCACCTGCAATAAACGTTTTGCGGCGTTAGGAATTCCGCAAACCGAAGAAATGCGGCGAAGATATCGTGAACTGCTTGTTACCACGCCATACCTTAATGAGAGCATCAGCGGAGCTATATTATTTGACGAAACCATCCGACAACAAAAATCGGATGGTACGCAATTTATTGAAATACTTATCAATGCAGGCATCATCCCCGGCATTAAAGTAGATATGGGTGCGAAACCAATGGTAGAATTTCCTGGTGAGAAACTAACTGAAGGGCTTGATGGCTTGCCTGCACGGCTCGCCGAATACAGTAAAATGGGCGCTCGGTTCGCCAAGTGGCGAGCCGTATTAGCCATCGGCGAAGGTATCCCAAGTAAGGAATGTATTAAAGCGAATGCACAGGCGTTGGCTCGCTACGCACAATTCTGCCAAGAGGCAGGATTAGTACTTATCGTTGAACCAGAAGTAATGATGACCGGTAACCACTCTTTAAAAAAATGTGCTGAGATAACCGAAGAGGTTCTTCAAACTGTATTTGAGCAGCTTTACAAACAACATGTTTTATTGGAGGGAATGCTGTTGAAACCGAACATGATTTTGCCTGGACTGAATTCAAAAATTCCAGAGACTGTTGATGGGATAGCAGAAGCTACAGTAAGTTGTTTGTTAAAGGTAGTGCCAAAGGCCGTTCCCGGCATCGCGTTTTTATCTGGCGGGCAATCTGCAGAACTTGCTTCGGCCAGATTAAATGCGATGAACAAACAGTATAAAGCAGAATTACCTTGGGCACTTACCTTTTCATTTGGTAGAGCTTTACAGGAACCAGCTTTAGAAATATGGCGAGGCGAAGATGCTAACACAGTCAAGGCACAGCGTGCATTAAAACACAGAGCCGACTGTAACAGGGCTGCATGTATGGGCAACTATAATAGCAAGATAGAACAAGGGTTTTGGCAGGAAGAAGATGGCAATCGCAGGTAAAAAAAGTGTGAATTATATAACTTATTTTACGAATTGCGTAATCCCGAAACACCCTATAATATCCAATTTTGCGAAATGCTTTTTCCATTCATGACTTTAGATTTCAACATAAACTCGAAATGAAAGCCGATTTAAAACATATCAATGACAAATTAAACTACGGCAAAATTGTGTCCGTCCGCGGCAGCGTCATTGATGCGTACTTTGAAGAATCACTGCCCGCAGTTTACACCTTATTGCACGCGGGGGAAAAAAATGAAATAGCCATAGAAGTATTGTCTCAATTAGACGATCATACTGTTAGAGGAATTGCCCTAACTCCTACCCAAGGTCTTGCTCGCGGGATGCAGATAGAAACGGACGGCAAAGAACTGATGGTGCCAGTTGGTAAAAGAACGCTAGGCAGAATGTTCGACGTTTTTGGCAACACCATAGATCATTTAAAAACCTTACCAGAAGGCGAAACACGTAGCATCCATCAAAATCCACCGCCGCTGGACAAGCGCGCCACAAATTCTCAGGTATTCGAAACGGGCATCAAAGCAATTGACGTTTTAATACCGCTAGAACGCGGCGGAAAAGCTGGTTTATTTGGCGGTGCAGGCGTTGGCAAAACAGTTTTGTTAACCGAAATGATCCACAATATGGTGGGGCAGAATAAAGGCGTTAGTATGTTTTGCGGCATTGGAGAACGCTGCAGAGAAGGTAACGAGCTTTATAATGCGATGAAAGATGCAGATTTACTGGATAACATGATTATGATGTTTGGGCAAATGAACGAACCGCCTGGCGCCCGTTTCCGTGTAGGTCACGCCGCTTTAACAATGGCAGAATATTTTCGGGATGATGAACATAAAGATGTTTTATTGTTGATCGATAATATTTTTAGGTTTATCCAAGCAGGGATGGAAGTGTCTGGTTTAATGGGTCAGATGCCATCGCGTTTGGGTTATCAACCCACGTTAGAAACAGAATTGTCGGCTTTAGAAGAACGCATTGCCAATACAGACTCTGGTGCAATTACCTCTATACAAGCGGTATATGTTCCTGCCGACGATTTTACTGATCCAGCCGCAGTGCATGCTTTCTCGCACCTTTCTGCAACCATTGCCCTTTCTCGAGAAAGGGCAAGTGAAGGGCTTTATCCTTCCATAGATTTTTTGCAATCTAATTCTAAAATGGCAACCCCGGGTATTATAGGAGATAGACATTATCAGCTTGCACAGCAAATCAGACAGACATTTGCAAAATACGAAGACCTAAAAGACATCATTTCCATGCTTGGGATGGAGCAGTTATCCACAGGCGATCGGCTTGTAGTAAACCGAGCGAGGCGCTTGGAGCGCTTTTTAACTCAGCCCTTTTTTGCTACCGAACGGTTTAGCGGGGTAAAAGGAGAAGTTGTGAGTCTAAAAGATGCCTTAGATGGTTGTGAAAGAATCTTATCTGATGAATTTAAAGACTTGCCAGAGAATGCTTTTTATATGATAGGCAATATTGAGGAGGCACTTAAAAACAAAAATGCAACCAAAGAAAAACCCGTTGCAGCGAAACATGCGGTTAAGGAAGGGCAAACAACATGAACTTAAAAATATTACTTCCATACAAAGTCTTCGCCGAAGTAAAAGATGTTGATAACATCGTTGCAGAAACAAGTGAAGGATCTTTCGGCTTTTTACCGCAAAGATTAGACTGCGTTGCCGTATTGGTACCCGGCATTTTTGCTTATAAAACAGATAAAATGCATTACGTGGCGGTGAGCGAAGGGTTGTTGGTAAAAGCCGGATTAGAAGTGCTTGTTTCTGTTAGAAATGCCGTTGGAGGTGTAGAGCTTGGCAAATTGGCAGACACGGTTAAAAACGAATTTAAACATGTAGATGAGAATGAAGAAAAAGTTAGACAAATGGCATCTAAGCTAGAAAGTGGTTTTCTCTCCAGATTAAAGAAATTTCAACACCTATAAAATGGGAAAGCCAAAAGACGAAGACAATCTTTTCGGTAGGATAATCTCGCAAAAAGAGAAACGCAAATTAGAGGCGCTCAACGAAAAGAAAAGGGCAGAGTGGTTTGGTTTCGGCATGTTTGGTATGGTAGGTTGGTCTATTGTTGCACCCACTTTTTTGGGTACAATTGGTGGGATTTGGTTGGATAAAAATTATCCCCAATCCTTCTCGTGGACAGTAACCTGTTTAATATCGGGTCTGGTAATTGGCTGTTTTATCGCTTGGAATTGGGTAATAAAAGAAGATAAATAATAGAAAGAAATTTAATTATGATGGTAGTAGCATTAGTTAGTGGATTAATATTAGGGATAATATTTTTTGGTGGTTTATGGCTCACCGTGAAAAAGAGTTTGGGGACGGCTTATGCGGCGTTATGGTTTTTGGCGAGCTCGGTTATTCGTACAGCCATTGTGTTAACGGGTTTTTATTTTATTGCTCAAGGTAGTTTGCCTCGAATACTGATAAGTGTTGCAGGATTTGTAGCTGCTAGATTTTTGGTTTTGCGGTTCACCAAGCAGTTTGAACAAAAACAACTTATATCGGCAGCAGCCAACCAGTTATGAACTTGACGCCAGATCAGACCGTTTTTTGGAGTCGTGGTTTTATCACCATAAACCTTACTATAGTTACTACTTGGGCGATTATGTTATTTATGGTTATTGGTGCGAAGTTGGTCACTCGAAAATTGAAGACTACACATAAAATCTCTCGATGGCAGTGCATTTTAGAAATTATCGTAACGGCAATAAACGAACAGATTAAAGAAGTTGGATTGGAAAACCCCTCGCGGTACATAGGTTTTATCGGCACACTGTTTTTGTTCATTGCCGTAAGTAATTTTTGGATCGTATTGCCATGGTATGAACCGCCAACCGGTTCGCTTTCTACCACAGCAGCACTTGCCATCGCCGTATTCTTGGCTGTACCCTTTTTCGGGATTCAAAAAAGCGGCTTTTTTGCATACCTGAAAACATACATCAAACCCACAGTAATCATGTTGCCTTTTAACATTATAAGCGAACTATCAAGAACACTCGCGCTAGCCATCAGGTTATTTGGCAACATTATGAGCGGAGGAATGATCATTGCTATTTTATTAAGTATCTCGCCATTATTCATCCCAATAGTTATGAAAGCCCTTGGTTTGCTTACCGGCATGGTTCAGGCGTACATCTTTAGCATACTGGCTACGGTTTACATAGCCGCGGCAGTTCAAGAAAGCATCAAAAAGAAGAAGAAATTATCAACTCAAAAAAATCACTAATAAAAAAATATAAAATGGACAATGTATCATCAATCGCAATCGCATCAATTATAACTGCCGGATTAACGACCGGCATCGGCTGCATGTTTCCTGCTCTAAGCGAGGGTAAAGCTGTTGCGACAGCCTTAGGATCAATAGCACAACAGCCAGACGCCGCACCTACCATCACCAGAACCTTATTCGTCGGCCTAGCTATGATAGAATCTACAGCAATTTATTGTTTCGTGGTTTCGATGATTTTAATTTTCGCAAACCCTTTCTGGACACATATCATCGCTAAATAACAGAACCCATGCAAATTAACTGGTTCACAGTAATAGCACAGATCATCAATTTTTTGGTGTTGGTTTGGCTGATGAAAAAATACCTTTACAAACCCATTCTGCAGGCTGTTGATGAACGCGAAAAGAAAATAGCTGCTGAATTAACAGATGCAAAGACTAAGAAAAATGAGGCAAAAAAAGAACAGGACGAGTTCCAAAAGAAGAATGATACGTTTGACAGTCATAAAAAGAAAATGATGGATCAGGCGACATCAGATACAGAGAAAGAACGACAAAAGTTACTGGATCAAGCCCATAAAGAAGCAGCAGATTTAAAGCTGAAATTAGAGAAGGCATCCAAAGATTTACAAGAAAATTTGAACGACCAGTTAGCCCAACAAACTCAGCAAACAGTTTTTTCCATTACAAAAAAAGCACTTGCCGAAATGGCTTCCACTACATTGGAAGAACAGACCGTTCAGGTATTCGTCAAAAAGATAAAAGCAATAAACGATAAGGACAAAAAACAATTTTTAAAAGATTTTCATTCAAGTTCGAGTCCTATTTCCGTTAAAAGTGCTTTTGATTTATCAGATAAAGATCAAAAAAGCATAAAATCAGCAATTGGATCCATCCTTGGTGATGAGGGTAAATATAACTTCGAGACCGATTCTAAGATGATAAGCGGTATAGAGTTAGCTACCAATAGTTATAAGCTTTCTTGGAGTTTTACAGCCTACATCAATTCCCTTGAGAAAAGTATGGAGACCGAAAAAAACGACACCCGACAAACTGTTAAGCAGTAACAACATGCCATCAAAAACTTTAAAAGATACAATCGAAAGCACTTTCGAACACCTCGAAAAGGGCAATACGGAGTATGTATTCGAATTTGCCCCCAAAGAGATTGGCTATGTTACAAGTGTGGCTACCGGGATTGTAAAAGTCTCCGGGCTTGAGGGAGCAGGCTTTGAGGAACTATTAAAATTCTCTGAAGATCTTTATGGTATTGCCTACAACTTAGACGAGGCCGAGATTGGGGTAATTTTGCTCGGCGACGACACCTTGTTAAACGCTGGCGATGAAGTTGAGCGCACAGGTCGGGTAATGGATATTCCGGTTGGCAATCATTTAATTGGTCGAGTAATTAACCCTATGGGCATTGCCATTGACGGCAAAGGGGCAGTTTCTACGACCAAAAGATTGCCTATAGAACGGCCTTCGCCAGCAATTATGGATCGCTCGGCCGTAGATTCGCCGTTACAAACGGGCATAAAGGTGCTCGATGCTTTGATTCCAATTGGTCGCGGACAGCGGGAATTGATTGTGGGTGATAGACAAACCGGAAAAACCCAAATAGCCATAGATACCATTCTCAACCAGAAAGGAAAAGATGTGGTGTGTGTTTACTGTGCTATAGGTCAGCGCGCTGCCGCAGTGGCGAAGGTAATAGCCAACCTCGAACAAAAAGGGGCAATGGATTATACAGTGGTTATGGTGGCAGAAGGCAACAATGCAGCTGGGCTAAAATATATTGCACCTTACGCGGCCACCAGTATTGCAGAATATTTTATGGAGCAAGGCCGTAACGTGCTTATTGTTTATGATGATTTGACCCATCATGCAAGGGCTTATCGAGAACTTTCCTTGCTTTTACGCAGGCCGCCGGGCAGGGAAGCTTTTCCAGGTGATATTTTCTATATCCATTCCAGATTATTAGAAAGATCTACACACTTAAGTGATGAACTGAAAGGCGGATCGCTTACGGCTTTGCCAATTATCGAAACTGAAGCCCAAAATATCTCTGCTTATATTCCAACCAACCTCATTTCCATTACGGATGGACAGATTTACCTTTCGCCTAAATTATTTGAAGCTGGTAATTTACCTGCAGTTGATGTCGGCAAATCCGTTTCGCGGGTTGGATCTAATGCGCAATTGCCTGTTTATAAATCTATCGTAAACCTAAAATTACAATATGCACAATTTGAGGAGCTAGAAAATTTTTCCCGTTTCGGTACTCGACTTGATGAAAACACCAAAAAAGTTATTGATCATGGCCAACGGATCAGAATCTGCTTAAAGCAAAACGAACTCAACCCTTTTACGGTTTCCGAGCAAATAGTAATTTTGTTGGCGTTAATTAACGGGCTTTTCGATGATATTCCACTTAGCAAAATAGCCAATGCCGAAGCGGCTATCCTAAAGGATATGGAAAAATTTCCTGCTGCGATATTAAAAAGTATATTTGGCGATAAGCCTTTGAGTGATGGGGATCGAGACCAAATTCTAAAAATTGCTAAAGAAATTCTAATCCCATTGAAGGAGAAGCAGCCAGACGATCAAACCCCAAAATAATGGATACTTTAGAGGATTTGAACAGAAAGCTAGATGGCGCAAAAGATATAAAATCGGTAGTTAAAGCCATGAAAGCTATGGCAGCCGCCAACATTTCTCAATATGAAGCGGCGGTAGCGTCTCTTGGAGATTATTATCATACGGTAACCCTCGGCATTAAAGCTTATCTCACGGCAGAGAAAATTCAGACATTTATAGAAAAACCTGTCTACAGAAAAGAGGACAATCAAACAATTTGTGTTATAGTTTTTGGGTCAGACCTTGGTTTGGTTGGGCAGTTTAATGATTTAATCTCTGGATATGTGCAGCAAACCCTTGGTGGAGTTGCAGGCAAGAAGGAGCTTTGGGTGATTGGCGAGCGAGTACAGGCGCTTTTAGAAGATTCAGGGCTAAACGTTACAAAATCATATTCTGTTCCCGGTTCTATAGATGCGGTCACTCCCCTAATTCAAAATATTCTTATAGAAATTGAGGCCGCCCGAGAAAAAGAACACATTCATCAATTTTATGTATTTCACAACCAGCCAAAAGTTGGCTCTGGCTGTGAGCCTGTTGTGCAACGCTTATTACCGCTCGACCAAAAGTGGATGCAAGAAATAATAAATATCCCGTGGCCAACAAACAACATACCCGAAGTTGCAGGAAATCCTGAAACTACATTGACTGCACTACTTAGTGCTTACCTTTTTGTTTCGACGTTTAAGGCCTGCACAGAATCACTAGCAGCAGAGAATGCCAGCCGACTGGAAGCCATGCAGCGGGCAGAAAAAAGTATAACTGACATGCTGGAAGCGCTGAGCAAAAAATTTCAGAGTTTGAGACAGAGCATGATTGATGAAGAGCTTTTTGATGTCGTTTCTGGATTTGAAGCACTAAAAAAAGAGCGGCATTAAAATCATCTAAAAATAACTATTACTGTTACTATTTGTTGTGTCAAGCGTTCACATCTTAGAGCGTAGATGTTGGGGATTCTAAAATCTGCGAAAGCAAAAGCAACCTCGTTTTGCTTTATAAAGATTGCTAACACCTTTTACTTAAAGTATTCTCTCGTAATTGTGGGATTTATATAAGATTTTTCTAAACTTATATAATCTTTTATGTTGTTAAGAGTTGAACTTTACTGAAGAGAACCTGAGCCTGCGCGGTTGCAAGCGCCTAAATATTTACAGATGAGTAACATTCCACTTTACCCTTTACAATTTAAACCTATTTATCAATACCGCCTTTGGGGTGGAAGGAAATTGGAACGCTTACTTTCTAAACCGTTGCCAAAAGATAAGCCGATTGGTGAAGCTTGGATATTAAGCGACAGGAAAAATCATGCGAGTAAAGTTAAAAAAGGCGATTTAAAGGGTTACACCATCACTCAATTAATGGAGGAATATCCTAATGAACTTATGGGCAGGTTGGCGAACCGCTTTACACGTTTCCCGTTATTGTTGAAGTTTTTGGATTGTAAGGAAGTTTTATCGGTGCAGGTCCATCCCTCAGACAATCAAAAAGCGTATATCCCAAAAGGCGAAACAGGGAAAACCGAAGCTTGGGTGGTTTTACAGACAACTAAGGAAAGCCGCATTTACGCGGGCTTGAAGGATGGCACGAATGAACAAAATCTGCGAAAGGCTATCGAGAATGATTGTATAGTTAAAAAGCTCCATAGTTTTGTGCCTAAATCTGGAGATGCTATTTTTATCCAATCTGGCACAGTGCACACGTTGGTTGGAACAGTTGTGTTCGAAATACAAGAAAATAGTGATGTTACCTTTCGTCTATACGATTGGAATCGCATTGACCCAAAAGCCGGAAAGCCTCGCAAACTTCAAGTAGATGATGCAATAGCAAGTATCGATTTTGAACAGGTTGGCATTTGTCCGATTGAGCCACTCCCAGACCCTAAAACCCCCGACACGAAAGAGCAGTTATTTAATTGTAGATATTTTTTGGTTTGGCGAACAACGGGAGATTTACCATTTAAAGTTGGCAAGACAAATGAACCGCGGGTACTCGTTTGCCTTGATGGGAAAGGCAAATTAAACTATCTTGAAACAAGCTATCCAATGAACAAAGGAGATGTATTTCTTTTGCCCGCATCGGTTGGAGAGTGTATGTATGAACCAGAGGAAACGGTTACCTTATTAGAAATAGCGATACCGCGAAACCCGAGCTAGCGCTTTTGAAACTTCCAAAATAACACTCAGCAAAAAATCAATTTCTCTCGCTCTTCTGAATGTTAAGCTGGCGCATTACGAAGTGCAAATACAGCGGATTTTTGAATCAGCAAAGGCGAAAAATTTTTTCAGTTTGCCTTATCGCGATTGCAAACACCCTCTCTCAAAATTTCGACCTGCTCCCTAGAAACATGTCGAATACCAACATAAAATATAGAAAATGAACGTACTTAATTGTTCTATATTTTAATGAGCGCGCCAAAAAAACACTAAATCAAATAAAAAATGGGCATCATTAGATGTGTGGTTATTTACCAATGAATGCCATAAAACACTAGATGCATTTTCTGTGCGGTGAAGAAAGCTACAGCCAGTTGAGCGCAGAGCTCTAAATTAAATTAATGATTCTTCCATCTCAACTTCTTCCTTGGTATACGCCTCTATCGCATCCAAAATAGATAAGGCAAGTCTTCCTTTCCTCGTTTCAGATAAGCGGAGCGCAATGGTCAAATAATCTTTTATCTCGCCTTTATGAGATAAGTCAAACGAAATGCTACTCTCATCCTCGATAAGCTTATAACTCAACTCTGCGATAATGTTTTGTTTCATAACTTTAATTTTTAATAGTCATCTAGCGACTAAAATTTACAGGCACCTATACATATTTAAATTAACTGTTGCCAAGAAAACCTAAACAAAAAACGTGCGAAACACCTCTTTTATTCTTTATAGCTATTCTTTAGTGTGTTTTTTTAGCATCATGATCAAAAGCCAAACCGCGAGAAAATAGCCACAATCTATGCTATAAGCAAAGAGGAATAGAAAATTATGCAAAAACAGCTATTAATAACAAAAAATAAAATTGATTTCAAAAAATCACCTTTTGAATTTAAATTTCTTCATCTCAGAATTTTAACTTTTCGGCAATATTCCTTACATTAATTAAAGTTTAGTTAACTTTCTTCTTTGATTATAAGCTTCCACTAAGTTTCTTATGAAGCAATCTACCCTCGTTGCAGGGATTATTTCCTTATCGGAATTGCAACAGGGATGGTAATTAAAATTTTGAAAAAATTTGCCCGCAGGGCCGCAGCGATAGCGGAGTAATGCACAGCCCGACCGTTGCCCAAAAAATTATCCAAATCAGTATTATGGAATGGAAGGAGATTTTGCCAAATATTTCTCTCCACCGCGCACATCTTGCTGCCAAAGGAAGGACCTTACATATAAGAACTTCTAGCGAGTGAGACCTTTTCTCGAAGAAGAAGAGAGAGGCGCAGGCTCAACTTGACAATACCTTTCTTTAAACTGGCAAACTAAAACAGAAAGTCGAACCCTTTCCTAGCTCACTTTCTACCCAAATCTTTCCTTTGTGAAGCTTAATAATCTCTGTAGAGAGATAAAGGCCAAGGCCAAAACCAGCAACCTTTCTGGTTTGTAAATTATCTACTCTAGAATATCTTTCAAACACCTTTTTATAATCTTTAGCTTTAATACCGGGGCCGTGATCTTTCACTTTAATAGTAACTGTTTTTTTTAAAACCTCTATCGAAAGTTCTACCTCGGTGCCCATTGGAGCATATTTTGCAGCATTGCTGATGAAATTGTTAACCACTTGTCCAATTTTGTCTCGATCTGCAGTTATGTTACAGCTGACATGAGGCAACAGATGTATCGGATGTTTCAACAAAATAATTTTGGCCTCTTCTATAATTTCGTTCAGCAGTTCATTTAACTCAAAGGTCTCTGCATTCAAATAAATTTTGCCGACCTCAAAGCTCGAAGTATTTAAAAAACCGTTGATTAACGTGTTCATCTTTTTGACCTGTATATGCACTTTTTCAACTGAATTAATCAGCAAAGGATCGCCAACGGTATTGATCTTTGAGCCAATAAGCTGAATGTAGCTTTGAATGGTAGTTAAAGGTGTCTTAAGTTCGTGACTGACCATTGCAATAAAATCATTTTTCCTAATCTCGTCCTCTTTATGGCCGGTAATATCATTAACCAATCCTGCAAAATAAACAGGCTTAGTTCCGCCATCGTACACTACATTACCAAGAGCCCTAACCCATCGCGGCTTATGGTCTGATGGTATATTAATCGGATATTCGATATCCATTTTTTCTCCCTTAGTAATGCTATTTTCTATGGAATTGGTAAATAGGAGCCGGTATTCTTCGCCTATTCTAGAAACAGCGGCCTCAAAAGACATCTCCTTCGCACCTCCAAATCCAAAAATCTCCTTTAGTCGTTGCGAAGGGCTAAATGCCCTTGTTGTTACGTCGATAGAATAGGTGCCCATTTCTGCTGCATCTACAGCCATGGCTAAGGTTCGATTGCTAACATCTAGTTTCCTCTGCACCTTTTTAAGTTCAGTAATATCGTTAAAGGTAATGATCGCGCCATTATTTTTCTGGTCAGACTGCCGCACGTAAGGCATGGTCATCACCTGATACCACTTACCGTTATTGGTCTCAATTTCTTTTGTGATAATATCTCCATCTTTTAACACCTGTTTAATGTCCTCAATAATGGTCTCGAACTTAATGTTTGTCGTAATGTTGCTTAACGGCCTCCCTATATCGCTTTCAAGCAAATTTATTTGCTTTACCGTGCCGGGAGAGAATTTCATTAACAGTAAATCGTTATTGATAAATAGTTGCCCATTGATGTTGCTCCTGAAATAATTATTTAGATCATCATTAATATCGAGCAACTCTTTATTTTTGAGCTGATATTCTGAATTTATTGTATCCAATTCCTCGTTAACTGACTGCATTTCCTCATTAGTACTTTGCATCTCTTCATTTGCAGAAATCATCTCTTCGTTAAAAGACTGCATGTTTTCATTAGAGGCATCGAGCTGCTCGTAGGTAGATTTTAGTTTTTCTTTAAGCTCCCTAACTTCTTCTTCCAAGTTGAGGGTATATTCATCATGGTATGCTTTTTCATTGAATTCAGCTCCCTGCTGAATTGAAATGGCAAGCGACTTATCCTCCATAAAAGTAACCATAACCAGCTTTTGTTCACCTCCCTTTACTGATATTGGGGCCAAAGAGAGATTAATTTGGATAAACGAGTTTTCCAGTTTTACCTTTATGTGATTAAGCGTAACCTTTTCTCCGGTTTTTATAACTTTGCTGGCCATAGTATGAAATACCATGGCAAGTTTCTTAGGCAAGAGTTCTTCAAGATTTGAGGTAAAGTGTTTTGCAAGCAGGAATTTGGCCGTATTCCCGTAAGATTTAATAACGTTTTTGTTTTCATCGATACAAAGCACAAGATAATCCATATCTTCTGCAAGCGTTGTCTGCATCGTTTCTAAAAGAGACCTATCGCCCCCATTGTTCATATTTTCGCTAAACGCAAAAGTTGGGCGAGGCTTTACTTCTAATGTATCGGGCATCGAAAAGGCATCAAAACTAAACATCCGCTTTGATTTGATATTCCTATAAATTTTATACTGGTTACTTACCACTTCTAGGTTTTGGATGATTGGCATTGGGTTTTCGCTCGATCCCAAAAAAAGATAACCATCCATTTTAAGCCCGAATAATAACATAGAAAAGACCTTTCGCTGCAATATAGGAGCCATATAGATTAGCAGATTTCGGCAACTGATAAAGTGCATGTTACAATACGGCGGGTTTTTGACTAAGTCATGTTGGGCAAAGATTGCCATTTTCCGAAGCGCTGGTTTTATGCGATACTGATCTCCATCTTGAGTAAAATATTTCTTGAGTCTTTCAGGGTTCATATTTTTTACGGTATCAGGCTGATATATTCCCTTACCTGCGTGCGCCAAAGCCGCGCTGTCTATGTCGGTCGCAAAGATTTTAACCACTGTAAAGGCAAAATCTCCCGTAAGTTGTTCATCAATGAGCATGGCCAGCGAGTAAACCTCTTCTCCCGTTGCACATCCTGCAACCCAGAGTTTAAGCTCCTCATTGGGTGCTAGTTTTTTTAAGATTTTTGGAAGTACATTATTTTGGATATAATCAAAGGCTTCTTTATCACGAAAGAATGCAGTTACGCTAATGAGAAAATCCTTAGAAAGCACTTCAATTTCCTCAGATGAACTTTTTAGAAAATCGTAATACTTGGCAAGTGACGTAAAATCATGGTGAGCAGCCCTACGTTTGGTCCTCCGCAGGATGGTGGTTGGTTTATAGCCCGAAAAATCAAGTGCTGATCGTTGTTTAATCAGTTCGACAATTAATCTAAGGTTTTTCTCATCATTCTTTATTTCGTATTTCGAACCCGTTTCGTAATTCACATAATCCTCAATGGCGCCAGGCATGGAGGCGGGTTCCAGAATAAAATCGACCATTCCGGTGGCAATGGCTTTTGATGGCATACTGGGAAAAGAAGAAGTTTCAGGATTTCGAGCCATAACCATTCCACCGGCTTTCTTTATGGCGCCTATTCCGTCCGCACCATCATTTCCCAATCCAGAAAGCACCACCGCAATAGATTTATCTCCAAAGTCTAGTGCAAGAGACTTAAAAAATGTATTGATAGTAAGGTGTGGAATCTTCGAGTTCCTCTTATCACCCAAGTGTAGTCTTCCCTGTCCGATGGTCATAAACTTATCGTGGGGAATGAGGTAAACCCTATTCGTTTCCACAAGTCCGCCTTCGGTTGCTACTTCTACCAAAAGTTTGCTATGCTTGGCAAGCACCTCTACCATCCTACTCTTAAAATCTGCTGACAGATGCTGCACAACAATATATGAAACTCCGTCAATCGGGGTATGATCGAAAAAAGAGTTAATTTCTTCGAGTCCGCCGGCAGATGCGCCAATGGCAATGATATATTCAGGTTGTTTCATTCCTATTAAAGTATAAAATGTTTTAAAAATATTTGTGTTGATGGGCAAAAGGCAACATGATGATGGGCTGATAAAAAAGTGGTGTTAAGACCAATATAGTATGTAGAAAGGTAGTCATTAATAAGCCTTAAATCGGCACTTTTATCATCTTGTCCTAATTATCTTTTGATGTTTGGAGTCTAGCTTTTTTGCGGTAGCGAAAGTTAGAGTAATACCTTTTGATGTTCAATCTAGAAACATCATACAGCAGTGTAAAGCATAGGATAGAGACTGGTACTAGAAATGCTTGGAAGCTGATGTATTTGAAAAGATAGGCACCTGACAACGCGCCTAGCATAAAGAACAAAATTATTGAGGAACGGAGTTTGATTCTCGAAAGCAAATCATCCTGCGCTGCCAAGTTGTGGATTCTTAATTGTGCAAGCTCAATACCCAAATCGGTAAAGGTGCCAGTAAGGTGAGTCGTTCTTACTACTGAGCCCGAAATTACTGAAACCAACGCATTCTGCATACCCATCGCAAACAGCAAAATTCCCGCAAAAAAAACTTTCGAAAGGCCAAAACCAATTCTTGTTGTAGAGAAAGCACAAAAAAGCAAAATTATTATTTCTAGAACAATGGGTAGTGCAAACGAAAAACGCCCATTGTGTCCCAGCTTGTTTACAATTAAGCTACTTGCAAAAGCACCTGCCAAAAAAAGGATCATCCAAATGGCTATTAACCTTGCCATGTTCCAGTCTTGCTTCGCAATACCCTCTGCAAAAAGCGCCGCATGGCCTGTTACATTTGTGGTAAGTGCAGCAAACCCGAGAAAACCAGCCGCATTTACAAAACCAGCAGTTAGGCTCAACAATACGGCAAGTTTTAGGTTGTGGCCGTAGGTTCTTTTAACTCCAAAATGTCTTAACACAATCTAACTTTTTTATTTTTTCCTAACGGGAGTTGTTATTATTTTCTCTTTCTCGTTCCTAAAACCGCAAATATTTAGAAAATAGACAATGGCGTTAAAAGTGCTCATCAAGCTGTGGCTTTTTTATTATCTTTCTATCTAATGCAAGCATTGGCGTGCTACCATACATAGCTCTTTCTAGGCTTTTGTCTTCAGCATAAATGTCTTTATAGATAACAACCTGACTATCATTCATCTCACAAGTAAGGTAAACCAATGTAATTGGGAAAGGAGTTTTTAACAAAAAATCCTTTTTTTGATATGCAGAAACAAGCTTATGCATCATTGGTATTTTTGCAGGCGTTCCATCCTGAGCCAATAGCAAACCCGCTAGTTTTTCTGTTTTATCAATACCAATACAGCCATTACTGATGGCACGTTGTGGCAAGAGCAATAATTTAGGTTGGGGTGTATCATGCAAATCAATATCGTTGGAGTTTGCGAAATAAAAAACAATTTTACCTAATGCATCATCAACGCCAGTTGATTGCCGTGCAGAATAATTATGTGGATGTGCTTTTATAAACAGTAATTTCTTCCTCGTAATCTCAACAAATCTTCCTTTAGCATCGTAAATAGCATAGTGGTTATTTTCTAAATAATTGGCATTGTTTATGGCCTTGGGCAATACCTGATTGACAAAGGTTTTCAAAGGCACTTTCAAATCTGGTGCGACTGTAAAATGAGTAATAGAACTTTCTACTATTGGTGTTGGAGAAGACGGTTTTCCTACAATAACCTTAAAAAGATAGGTCGAATCCTTAAGTTTCAGTTTTGCCGTATAAGCCGGAATATTGATGATTAGATTTGGAGTTTGGCTTGTTGATAACCACCTAAGGCGTTCCATGTTAATTGCCATTTTTCTTACACTTTCCTCCGGAAATTCGTAATTGTCTTCCATATACTGGCCACGTACCAAAAGCATATATGTTTGCAACTCATGGTATTCCTTTGAAAGCGGCTGAACTTTAATAATTTCTGTATAAAAATCCTTACCCTTTAATAGTTCTGTTAATTTGCTTACTGCATCGAGATCACCTGAACCGCCAGAGTCAGTTTTCGAAGGCGTTAAATTTGTGTTAAACTTTCCATAATGCAGTTGGTTGATAAAGGTAATAATGGCATCGGTTAGTAAAATGTCGAGACTTGCCCGCCTATTGTCTCCCAACACAAACGACTGCTCAGTTAGAACTTTTATCTGTTTATAGAGCAGTTCGGTAGGATGAAAATCTTGCTTATTAAGCCCAAACTGATATACGCCATCCAATAACATCATAGCCGGATCCAGCTGAATGCTGTGGTTGTCTTTTTCAACCCAAGCCAATTTATAAGATTGCAGCTTGTAAAAACGCTCCACAGATCTTGGATAATTGAGAAGATTTCGACACTCACTCAGCTGTGCTTTCGTTTGCTCCGCAATTAAAGCACTTGACCTTTCTCCGTCTTTGTTAAAGGCAGTTAGCGGATTCTGCGCCAGCGCATTAAACGAAGTATGAAGAAGTAAAAATATCATCAACATGATAAGTATCGGAATATATATTTTTGAATGGCAAGCAGATTTGGAAATGGTTTTCATCAGTTTATGTTTCTTAAATTGCTACAGGGTTTAAGAGAAAATAGTTTAGAAATATTTAGGATGGAAAGATCAGCAACGGCGCCGGTTTATAACGCGCGCAATTGTCCTTAAAATATTGCTTGATTATGGTGTTGAAGTGAAAATGCTGATTAACAAGAACCAATAAATCGGCCTTCATTTGGCCTACCATAACCTCAAGCGTATTTTCTTGATTGTTTTTATCAAGCATATTTAAGAGCAGGTATCTATAATTTATATTAGGACATACCGCTTCGTTAAAAATACTTTCGGCTTCTTCAAGTTCGATTTTTGGAAGACCACTTACCGAAGTGTGCGCAATTACAAGGCTAGCGTTCCATTTTTCGGCAAGCTCTGCGAGAAATCTTGCAGTCTGGATGCCACAGAAGCGTAGATCGGTCAATAGACCAATCGCTTAAATCCTTTTTCCTTCCAAGAAGAGGGAACCAATAAAAGCGGAACTTGGAGTTTATTAATTAAGGTGTTGATACACAGGTTTACATGTAGCAAGGCCTGTGGTAAAAACTCATTCATTCCCTTTACCACCATATAGATATCATTTCTTGCTGCCAGAAAAAAGATGCTTTCCGGGTCGTCGGCAAGTTCAATCTCCTGTATTTTCGGAAAAAACCCTGATTGAAGTTTTATTCTACAGCGAAGTTTTCTCATCAGTAGAGAATGTACTGGTTCTGCAATAATGTCGTCATACAAATCTTCGGACCATCCGTAATCCGGTTCATCCATTTTTAGAACCACCGTATTTGCCAGAATAATATTGGCTTGTATATGTTGCGCCAGTACAAGTGCAAACCAAGCAGCATGTTCAGCTTCAGGGCTCTGATCGTTGATGATGAGGATTGTTTTCATTTTTATTTTACTTAAACCAGTTGCTAACCATAAAGGTCGGCAACCGCTTAACTAAAGTAAATGACAGCCGTCACGACAGAGGTTGTTTATCATCATCAACCTCCAATGTGAAATTATTAAGTTTAAGGAAAAAACCAATAAAATGGTATCACCCAGAACCTCCCGAATGGTCGGAACAAGTAGTCGAAGGACAGCCATTTTGTTGGTTTTTGGCTATCTGAAAGGTTTTCGACGGGCTCAGACCGACAGTAATTTAGATTAACTTATGACTGTTACTTGTGTCATCAGATTTAACCTCAGTTAACCGTATCGTACATTTCGCGGTAATATTCTTTTACCATTCTTGCAGATTCAAAAGCAGGAATTACACCTTTCAATCCATTTTGTATCATCTCACTCCACTTAGCCGGATTGTGATAATAGGTTGGCAAAACCTTATTTTCGAGCAATGACATTAAGTTTGCGTTTTCTTCCCAATCGCGATCGTTTTCAGAAAGTTCATTTGATGCAGGTTTTATAATAAAACAGTTTTCATCATCTATTGCAAATTCTGGGATCCATCCGTCAGGAATTGAAAGATTTACCGAGCCGTTCATCGCTGCTGTCATTCCACTTGTACCAGAAGCCTCTCGGTACATTTTTGGGTTATTCAACCAAACATCCGATCCTTTTTTCAACATCGCAGATAAGCCAAGCTCGTAGCCAACAAGTACGGCACAGTTTCCAAGTGCTTTTGTTTTGCTAATAATTTCATTAAAAATATGGTTTGCGTACACATCCTCAGGATAAGGCTTGCCAGCCCATATTACCTGAATGGGCATTTCTGTCTGATTTACCAATTTTAAGAAACGATTCCAGTCGCGCATAAGTAGATCTGCCCGTTTGTATTCTGCAAAGCGCCTTGCCCAAACAATGGTAAGTACGTTTTGATGAAACAATTTCCCAGTTTGGTTGGCAACCTCCTCAAAAAGCAAAGATTTCATTTCCCGTTTTCTTGTTTGCAGGCCTATATCATCTTTACTTTCCAGCTTTTGTGAAAATATGGCGTCTTGCCAATATTTTTGGTTTTGGGCGTTTGTAATAGAAATGATTTCACAAATGCCATTATAGCCGCTCCACATTTTCCTGGCTACATCGCCGTGCAGTTTAGAGACACCATTTGCCTTACCAGAAAATTTTAACGCAGCCAGGGTATAGTTAAATCTATCGCCTTCTAGCCCCAGCACAAACTTTACCTCATGGTCTTGCATGTGGTAAAAGAAAGACATTTCTTTAAGTAACGAGAAATCATGTTCTTCATTACCAGCCTGTTCTGGGGTATGTGTAGTAAAGACCATCCGTTTTTTTATCTCTTCTAGATTATTGAATTTAGAATACAGATAGAAATTCAGCGGAACTGCATGGCCTTCGTTCATGTGATAGATGTCGGGCTGAATGTTCAGCTGGTCCAGAAGCATTCCGCCTCCAATGCCAAGAATAATTGATTGCGCAATTCTAGTGGTTTCGTTTGGATCGTACAAACGATGGGTTATGCTTCTGCTTACCTCGTCGTTTTCTTCAAGATTGGTACTCAAAAGATATAAGGGAGCAGAACCAAAAGTTTCTGGTTTTAGTAAATAAGCCTTTACTTTTACTGTCGCGCTGTGGACAGGAACAGAAAAAACAATCCCAGTATCTTCCAAAAACGAATAATCTTTCTCTATGAAAGTTGCCTTCATATTATTTTGTTCGTCTCGAACCTGATCGTAATAGCCATATTTCCAAAGTATGCCAATACCAATAAGGTTTTGCTTGAGTTCAAAAGCACTTCGAAGATGAGACCCAGCGAGAAAACCCAAGCCTCCGCTGTAAATTTTAAGAGATTGATCTATCGCAAACTCCATAGAAAAGTAAGCTACAGATTTATGAAATTCTGTATTTGGGGTGTATCCTAAAATGCTGGTCGTATTCATGTGGCAATAATAAAGATTAAATCTGGCTAAAACATTGCAAACCTCAATCCTATATTTTTAAAGATGAGGTTCTTTTCCTTACGAAAAATTTATATAGTTGTACGCAAATCAAGGGAAAAATACTAGCCATTAATGCTATAACCCAGGCGTTCAATGATATAAAATTAAGATTAAGTGCACTACGGCTCTGTGAGAAAACGTAAGCTGTTGCAAGGATAGAGAAGCACAACAGAAAAGCAATCCATACGAATTTATTTTTGGTAACCTCGTTAATAATCATCCCAGAATGTACCGAAGACATGTTAAAAACATGAAATAATTGGCACGCGGTAAGGGTAATAAAAGCTACATTATTAATCACAGCTGGTTCAGCACTCACATAATGTTTACAAATAAAAATTGCCATCAGTACAGACCCCGTCATCAGCACAGCATAAATTAAGATAGCCCGCCAATTACGATTAGAAATAATGTCTAATTTTGGGTCTCTTGGTGGTATTTGCATAACACTTTTATCTCCTTTGCCTAATCCCAAAGCAAGCGCAGGAAAAACGTCGGTTATAATGTTAAGGAATAAGATTTGCAAAGGAAATAGTATGGAACCCGGGGCTAAAAAACCTAGAAAAGTAATAATTATAATCTCACTAAGGTTGCAGGAAACCAGATAGATTACGAATCGCTGAATGTTCTGAAAAATTTCCCTTCCATGGGCCACGGCCTGAGAAATAGAGACGAAAGAATCATCTTTAAGCACAATACTTGCCGTTTCCTTTGCTACCTGAGTTCCCCGCAGCCCCATCGCAATACCAACATCTGCTTTTTTTAATGCTGGTGCGTCATTTACCCCATCTCCGGTCATTGCCACAATATAGCCTGCTTTTTGATAAACATCTACAATCTCTAGTTTTTGCTTAGGGGTTGTTCTGGCAAATACCGATGTGGATAGAATCTTGTCGCTCCACTCCTGCTTTAACGATTCCATATCGGGTAGTTCGCTTCCTGCAATTACCTTATTGTCTTCGGCTGAAGTTATCCCCACCTTTTTGGCAATATTTAATGCGGTCATCGGATGATCGCCGGTAATCATCACGATTTTTATACCTGCAGATCTGCAACTATTTATCGCCCCTTTTATGTCTGTTCTTGGCGGATCTAAAAAACCTACCATCCCAACGTAGATTAGTTTTTGAAGATAATCTTTACCAGGCATTTCAGCAGATTTAAGGTAGGCAAATGCCAACACTCTTAATCCTGATGCCGACAGCTCCTCTGCTTTGGCAAGGATTTCCTTTCTTTTATCATCACCCAGAACCGAAATATTACCATCAATTTGAACGGATTTGCATTTTACCAGTAGATTCTCTACAGAACCCTTAGCAGAAATAAGAAAACTGCCTTTGTCTTTGTGCAGCGTGCCCATAATTTTGGTTTCCGAGCTGAACGGGATTTCAGACATCCGTTTAAACTCACTCGCTGTCTTTTTAGCAGGAAATCCTGCAGCATCAGCAAAAAGCAAGAGTGAAATTTCAACAGGATCACCAGACGATTTTTTTCCCTTATCTGAAGAATCCAACGGCGCATCGTTGCAAAGTGTCCCGATCCTAACGAGCAATTCAAAATTCTCCTTACATGTTTCTATCAGGGGCTTCTTAAACTTAAGTGTTCCCTTTGTTATCGAAACATTAACCTCTTGATGCAGAAAAGACAACACTTCTACCGTTATCTTGTTCTCGGTAAGTGTGCCTGTTTTATCGGTCAAGATTACGTTTACACTCCCGAGCGTTTCTACCGAAGATAGCTTTTTTACAATCGCATTCTTTCTGGCCATTAGTAACATGCCGTAAGCCAATGCAACCGTGGCAACTATTGGAAGTCCTTCTGGAACAGCGGCCACCGCAAGTGCGATGGAAGTTTTTAAAATCTGCTCCCAAGGTCTGCCTTCAATTATGCCTGAAAGGGCAAAAAAACAAGTCATAACCAAGGTAATCCAAATTAAACTTTTAGTAAGCCGACCAATCTTTAAATCTAGTGGGGTCTTTGTAGATGCGGAGCTTCCTACCATTTCACTAATTTTTCCAAGCTCAGTCTGTTCTGCAATCCCAGTAATAATTACTTTGGCATTTCCATTCATTACTGCGGTTCCCTTGTACACCATATTTTCCGCGCGCGAGGATTCTATTTTTCCCTTTAAGACTTCGGTAGTTTTGAAAACTGGGAACGATTCGCCTGTAAGCGATGACTCATCAACCTGGAGTTCATTCGAACTAATTATTCTTCCGTCACCAGAGACAACATCGCCTGCTTCGAGCAACAGTAAATCGCCTGGCGTAAGTTGTTCCGAAGGAATTTCTACCGTTTTCCCCGCTCTAATTACCTTTGAATAGCTCACATCCATTTCTCGTAAAGCACGCATCGAACTTCTGGCCTGCAACTCCATAAAAAAGCCGATCACTGCATTAACGAGGATCACAATAAAAATCGCGATAGCCTCTATAAGATTTTTAAAATAAAGAGAAGCAAATGCAGCTAAAAAAAGAAGATAAACAATTGGGCTATTAAACTGATCAAAAGCAATGCGCCAAAGGCTTTTTTGTTTTTGGCTTTTATATACATTAAGTCCAAATTGCTTAGAACGTATTGAAGCTTCTGCGCCGCTAATGCCATCTTTCTCTGCTGTAGATAACGCCTTTACCAGACTTTCAATTGTTTTGGAATAAGGTGCTTTAATCGGATACTCAATCTTCATGTTTCAGCTTTTAAAAAATTTGTATGCTTTGAGGGTTGATTTATTTAACTCCACACACATTTTTTTATGCGCACAGAAAGATATACTTGTGTCAATAAAGTTTTTCTCCATATTCATCTACGGATAAGTAACATTAAAAGAAAATGAACATTCCAATAACAAAGGTAGTTTTTGGGCAATTCGTTGCAAATGACTGTGAACCACAGAAATCTTGATGGTCATCACACACTATCAGATAATTTTATCTACATTGCTCGAATTGGGGATGTTTGCAATTTTGCTTATCTAGTAGATAAGGACGCAAAACAAAACAAATCCCATTGCCAATCGTCCATCTTAAGCAGATTATTACTAATCTGTAAATCAATAATTTATGGAAAAAGCTGCATTACTCGAAGCAATTATTGAGAATGCTATAGACGGTCTGATTACCATGGACGAGCGTGGTATTATCGAAACCATAAACCCTTCTGCATGCAAGCTTTTTCATTATTCGGCAGATGAGATAATTGGCCAAAATATATCCACGCTAATGCCGCAACCAGACCGAGCATTCTTTGAAAGTTATCTGTTTCATCATAGAAAAGATGGATATCTCAATGGCTTTGGAATGCCTAGAGAATTGGTTGGAATAGCAAAAAATGGACGTCAATTTCCTCTTAGGCTTGGTTTTAGCCAAGTGAAGTATTCTGGCAGAATTATTTATGCTGGTTTTATCCATGATTTAACAAGAGAGAAAGACGCTGAGGGTAAATTACAGGATCATACTGCGCTATTTGAAGAACAAATAGAAGAAAGGACGCGATCCCTCCGAACAAATGTTTCTACGCTACAGAAAAGTCAAGACGAATTAAATCTTTCTTTGGATAAGGAGAAAGAACTTCACCAGCTGAAGAGCAGATTTGTATCTATTGCCTCGCATGAGTTTCGCACGCCTTTGAGCATGGTGCAGCTTTCAGCGTCGCTAATAGACAGCTACAGCGAAACAATGGATCGTATAAATATTAAAAAGCACGTTGTAAAGATTAAAGAAGCAGTACTTAACATTACCGCAATCCTTAATGACTTTCTCTCGCTTGAGAAGCTGGATTTAGGAATGGTTAAGCCAGATATTAGCACGTTTAACCTATATGAAATGGCTAGCGAACTTGCACAGGAAATGCAAATTGCACTGAAGGGAAACCAAAAGATTATTTTTAAGCACAGGGGATCTGATAAGATGGTTAATCTCGATCAGAACCTACTTAAAAACTGTATTGTAATTTTGATTGACAATGCCATTAAATATTCTGGTTCAGATAGTCAAATCTATTTCTACACCAAAGTAAATGAAAAAAACTGCACCATACGGATTTGCGATAACGGCATGGGGATTCCAGAAAGCGATCATAAGCACCTTTTCCAAGCATTTTTTAGAGCGCACAATACCGGAAAAATCTCAGGAAACGGACTGGGTTTGAGTATCCTCTCCAGATATACAGGTCTTATGAACGGTACGGTAAATTTTAGTAGCAAAATCAACAAAGGCACATTGTTTACACTTACATTTCCACTCAACAAAAACCATGAGCAAAAAAATACTGATTATTGAAGACAATGATGACCTACGTGCAAACGTGGCCGAAATTTTAAAAATGGCTGTTTACACCGTATTTGAAGCAGAAAATGGCAAGGAAGGCGTAACTATGGCATTGGAGCATTTACCAGATATTATTCTTTGCGATATTATGATGCCAGAACTTGATGGCTATGGTGTACTTTATATGCTGGGTAAACACCTAGAAACTTCCAGCATCCCTTTTATATTTTTAACGGCTAAGGCAGAACATGCAGATTTGAGAAAGGGAATGGAACTTGGCGCAGACGATTATTTGATTAAGCCATTTGACGGAATTGAACTGCTCAACGCGATAGATATTAGACTGAAGAAAAAAGCGGCCGCCGAAAATTCGCAGAAAAATAGTTCGAACGAACTTAATGTTCTCGTAGCAAAAACGGATGGCCTGGCCCAACTAAACAAAATTATTGGGGATAGAAAGAACCGAAAGTTTAAGAAGAACCAGGTTATTTACTACGAGGACGATTATGGAAAAGGTCTTTACATGATCACCCAAGGTAAAGTCAAAACCATTAAGTTAACGCAAGATGGCAGAGAACTGATGACAGGTATGTATGCTGAAGGCGATTACATAGGTATAAATGCAGTATTAAGCGGCAGTCCTTATGCAGATACCGCGACCGCGATAGAGGATAGCCTACTCTGCCTAATCCCAACCGAGGAAATGGAAACCCTGTTGCATCTCTACCCAGATGTGGCCAGAAAATTTATTCAACTGCTTTCTAAAGACAATCGAGAAAAAGAAGACCAGCTTCTGCAACTTGCCTACCATTCCGTGAGAAAAAAAATGGCGGGAACGATTGTAAAATTGTATAACAAAAACGAAAAAAATGCTGTTTTTTTTGTTTCCAGAGAAGATCTTTCAGCTATGGCTTGTATGGCCAATGAGACCGTTAGCCGAACGCTCTCTGACTTTAAGGATGAGAAACTTATAGACCGGACCGGCACTAAGATTACAGTACTTAATTTTGAAGGACTTTCTAAAATGAAAAATTAGAAACTGAGCTTAACGCTTTTATTTAGAAAGATATCCCCCGTCAATTGGGTAGTAGCTGCCTGTTGCAAAAGAAGACTTTTCACTTCCGAGCCATAAAATCAGCTCCGCAACTTCTTCGCTTTTGCCAAGCCTGCCAATGGGATGCATGGCAATAAGCTGAGATTTCATTTCTGGGCTAAGTGCATCCAGCAACGGGGTGTCTATAAACCCTGGACCAACGGCATTTATACGGATATTTTTAGCCGAATACTCCAATGCCGCCGTCTGCGTAAGTCCGACAATTCCATGTTTTGCGGCGCTGTATGCCGCAGAACCAGCAAAGCCCACGGCACCAAGTATAGATGTAATGTTAACTATGCTACCGCCACCGTTTTTAAGCATGGCAGAGATTTGATATTTTAATCCGTAGAACAAACTGTTTAAGTTTACGGAGATTACTTTCTGCCAACCCTCAACGCTCATGTCCGCTATTGGACTTTGTTCCCCTCCTATCCCGGCGTTGTTCACCGCTATATCAAGCCTTCCATAAGTATCAACAGCAAACTTAACCAAAGCTTCCATTTCCTCGGGTATGGATACATCGGTCTTAAAAAAAGAAGCAATGCCGTCTGCAGCACGGATTTCCTCCACCAATTTATTGCCGTTTAGGGTGTCGATATCAGAAACCACCACATTGGCACCTTCAATAGCGAACAACCGAACTGCTGCTGCACCTATCCCAGAAGCGCCACCTGTAATTATAACTGTTTTATCTTTCATTTTCTTGATTTTATTTGCGGTAAATGTAGGACAATTAGCAAACAGGTGCTATGACCGAGGTCATTCTAACGCGTGACTGAAAACATGCTTGAAACCATGTTCACGAGCACTAGGACTTATAGTTGAGCATATATTATTCTCTATTGGTGAGCAGGTAGATCGTTGATTACCAATAATCAAACACCCCGGTCTTCGACCACCCCTTTAAAAGAGGGGAATTTCCCCTCATGTTTTTTTACATATCTGTAAAATTAAACCTCTTAAAAGTGTGAATGATGCAACATACCTCGACAATTAGGTAAGACTTCCAAACAAGAAATGATGAGATTGCTAACGCGACATCATCCGCATAACGCAGGTGTTTCTTTGAAAAGATTAGCGCATTTAGTTTGTTGTTATATTTTGTTATTATGAATCCTTTTAAACTGCAGCGGCTGGGTATTATTATGGAACCAGAACCTGGAAATGACCTGGAAACAGAGGGCGTTCTTAATCCCGCGGCGGTACGTGGGCCTGATGGGAACCTATACCTTTTCCCAAGATTGGTTGCCAAGGGGAATTACTCACGTATCGGCATTGCCAAGGTACTTTTCAGTCCAGATGGTGATCCCGTTGGGGTTGAACGCATCGGCATTGCCCTTGAACCTGAGGCCGATTATGAAAAAAGACCAAACGGCGGCGGCGGTTGCGAAGATCCAAGAATTACATTCGTTAAGCCTTTAAATAGCTATATAATGACTTATACCGCATTTTCTAGTTTCGGCCCTCGAATAGCTATGGCAGTATCTGCAGACCTTTTACACTGGCAAAGACTTGGTTTAGCCAAGTTTGCGAAGTATAAAGACATTGAATTTAATGGCGTTAACAATAAAGATGCGTGCATTTTTCCATCGGCACTAATTAGTCCTCATGGCCACAATTCTATCGTGATGCTCCATAGGCCGTTGTTTCCTGGTACGCTTCCAGAGCAAATTGTAAAGGCTCCAGATAATAGGAGAGTTAGAGATCACCACGAGTGTATCTGGATATCTTATAGCCATATTAATGATGAACCCTATCACAGCAGCCCACTGCCAATGTTTGTTTCTAATAGTCCGCTGGCACTTCCAGAATTTCCTTGGGAAAAGCTTAAAATCGGTGCGGGCGCACCACCAGTAATGAGCAAATATGGCTGGTTATTGGTCTACCATGGCGTTATGCAGGGCTGTTTAACACCAGATCTTAATGATGAACTGGCTTATTCGGCAGGTGTGATGATTCTCGACAGCGAGCATCCACACAAAATCCTTTACCGTTCTCCGGACCCCATACTCTCCCCAGAAATTCCTGAAGAGCGCATTGGCACAATTGGAGATGTGGTTTTCCCAACAGGTATTGATCAACGTAACGACATTGGCCGTCCGGATCGCTATGATATTTATTACGGTATGGCAGATAATCGAATCGGCGTGGCCAGACTGGATTTGCCAGCAAGCCTACCGATGGAGAACAGCAGCCAATAAGTGTGAATCATATAAGACATACAAAAAATTCCATAACGATTTCTAATGCCAAAACAAGCAGTTTTGTACTGGCACAACACCGTTAAAATTCAAATTCGCTTAATTATCAAAAATTAAATTTATCCTACAGAAAGCCTGTATTTTTAGCTTTACTACCCTTAACTAAATTAACCCTATATGTCTATAATTTCAGTTACGCGTGATTTTTTGGATCAAACGGGGCAAATCTCAAGGTTTACAGGTCGTTTTTTCTCACACGGACTTAAGCCTAAGTTTGAAGTGAAGGAACTTTTGGCGCAATGCTATCTTATTGGTTACAATTCTTTACCTCTGGTGGCGCTGACGGGATTTATTATGGGCCTAGTGCTCACCATGCAACTCCGCCCGTCTTTAGTAACTTATGGCGTACAGTCTGAGCTCCCCGTTATGGTGGGTATAGCAATAGTTAGAGAAATAGGACCTGTAATCACCGCACTGATTTTTGCTGGGAAAATAGCCAGCAGTATAGGGGCAGAATTAGGCTCAATGAAAGTAACAGAACAGATAGATTCTATGGAGGTAAGCGGCACAAACCCGTTCAAATATCTTGTTGCTACTCGTGTAATTGCCTGTAGCCTGATGCTACCCTTATTAACTATCATTGGGGATGCTGTTTCCCTGTTCGGTGCTTATATCGGCGTAAACATCAAATCGGTTACCAATATCCAATTCTTTTTTGTCCAAGTATTTGAGAGTCTTAGCTATAGTGATATTATACCGGCAGTAATCAAAACCATATTTTTTGGTTTTGCGGTTGGCTTGATTGGGTGCTACAAAGGATTCAATTCTACCAAGGGCACGCAAGGAGTTGGCAGATCAGCAAATTCTGCTGTTGTATTGTCTTCGGTTTTAATCTTTGTGATCGATTTGCTCAGCGTTCAGGTTACAAACTTACTGGGTTTAAACTAAGAAGCATGGGAAAAACCATTAAAACAGACATAGTAAACGACAAAGCATATACAATAAACGATTCGGTAATCGTGATCGAAGGCCTTTCTAAAAAATTTGGCAAAAACATCGTGTTACAAGATTTTTCTTTAACTGTAAAAAGGGAGGAAAATGTGGTAGTCCTTGGAAAATCTGGGGCAGGAAAATCAGTGCTGATCAAATGCATTATTGGGCTTTTAAAACCAGACAAAGGGAAAATACTCGTTTTTGGAGAAGACATTGCGAATATGGACGAAGATGGTCTTATGAAGGCGAGAGCAAAGATTGGTTTTCTCTTTCAGGCTAATGCCATTTATGATTCGATGACGGTAAAAGAAAACCTAGAATTCCCATTGCGTAGGCACTGGTTAAATTTAGAAGAAGCAGAAGTTTTAAAAATGGTAAAGGAGGCACTTGATAACGTCGGGCTTGCTCATACAATGGATATGATGCCAGCCGAACTTTCGGGTGGAATGCTTAAACGTATTGCCCTGGCTAGAACATTGATTTTAAAGCCAGAAATTATCCTCTATGATGAACCTACTACTGGACTTGACCCTATTACGGCAAGGGAAATTGACCAATTAATACTTACCCTACAGAAAAAATTCAAAACTTCTTCCATCATTATCTCTCATGATATGAACTGTGTTAAAACTATTGCCGACAGAGTGGTTTTACTGCTAGACGGCCGATGTTATGCGGACGATACCTATAAACAGCTTGAAAATTCAAGTGATCCGAAAATCAATCAATTTTTTCAATAATCATTATGGCAAAGACAGGGGGAAATAACATCAAACTAGGCCTATTTGTAATGGCAGGACTGCTACTACTAATTGCATCATTCTATATGATTGGAAAAAGTAGCAATCTATTTGGAAAAGACTTTGAAATTAAGGCGCGCTTTAACAATCTAAGCGGACTAATGGTGGGCAACAACGTGCTTTTTTCGGGTCTTCAAGCGGGCACAGTAAAAAAAATAGATATGATTGGCGACACAGTTATAGAGGTAACGATGCAAATCAATAGCAAGGTGCGCCCTTACATCAGCAAAAATGCGCAGGCTGCGATCGGAACCGAAGGATTAATGGGCAATAAGGTTATAAATATTGAACCTGCAAAACAGCCTGGAAAAAAGGTATCAGAAGGAGATATGCTACCGGCGCAAAAACTGGTTAGCACAGACGAGATGCTAAAGACGCTCTCGAAAACCAACGATGATGTTGCCGCAATTGCCAATGCTTTAAAGCAGACGGTTCTTCGGCTAGACACCAGCGAAATATTCAATCTGATGAATGACCCTCAAATTGGACTAAGTGTAAAATCCTCACTTAATGAACTTAATATGGCAACTAAAAACGCAAACCAAATGAGTTATAGCCTTAATACCCTCGTTGGCCAGATTAGAAGGGGCAAAGGAGCTGCAGGAGTGCTATTGACAGATACGCTACTCGCATCAAACCTAAAACATGCAGTAGCAGATTTTAGCGCAACTGGAAGCAATGCAAAAAATATTACCAGCAAATTAGGCACAACGGTAAATGGCATTGATTACCAGTTGAATAATGGCAAAGGCCCTTTGCATGCACTGCTCCGAGACTCCTCCATCACAAAAAAACTCGGTTCTAGTTTAGAAAACCTTCAAAACGGGACAAAAGGATTTAGTGACATTATGGATGCCACCAAACACAGTTTTCTGTTTCGGGGATATTTTAGAAGGCAGGATAAACTGAAAAAGAACAATGAGAAAGAATAACGATAGAGCGAACTTCATCTAAAATAAAAAATCATGGAACACAACATCACAAGTTTACTTGGATTTAAAATGGGCGCCAGAGATGGTGAAATAGGCCATGTAAGAGATTTTTACTTCGAGGATACCACTTGGGATATCCGATATCTAATTGTAGAAACTGGAAATTGGTTTAACGAAAAAAAGATACTGATTGCCCCGCAGGCACTTCTTAAGCCTGACTGGAAAAATAAGATTTTTCCAGTGGACTTAGCAATAGATCAGGTAAAGAATAGTCCGGATATAGAAACTGAGAAACCAATATCTATGCAACAGGAAATTGAGTTGTATGGACATTATGCTTGGCAGCGCTATGGCGGAAGCGGTTTTTATGCTGGAGCATCTAGTGGAGTATTTGACCAACCGATGGTTATTGATGAGCGAATACAGAAGCAAAACGAAGATAAAAAGAATAACGACCTGCATCTACGTAGCACAAAGCTCGTTACCGGCTACCGCATTAAAGCTACCGATGGAGGCATTGGCCACATTTGTGATTTTTTGATAAACGATGTGAGTTGGAAGATTGAATCTATTATTATTGATACCCATAATTTACTTGGGGTAAAGAAAGTATTGATGAAAGTGGGTCATGTAATAGGAATTGGTTGGGAAGATGAAACCGTTACGGTAGATATAAGTATTGAAGTGATTAAGACCTTGATGACAGTTGATGCCTAACAAAAATTTAGGCCGGTTAAACGCAGCAAATAAGAGCGTGTGAATAAATTTAACTTTTGCTTGCTATTTCTTTAGGACAGAAAGCCAAACTGAATACCAAGAACAGTAACTTCAATTACCTATATGTGTATCGCTCAATTTCTTAACACTCATTTTCAATTGTCGCTTTTTCTAAATCGTCTCAGCTTTCGGGTAGAATTATAATATTGTTATTAATTATCCTCACGCCCAAAATACTGGAAATTACCCTTTCCACCTCTTCCTTTTGGGCAAGGTTTTTGACGTTTCCAGACAGGGTGACGCAAGCATTTATCACAGAGAAGTTTATACTGGACTCAGGGAGATTTGGACTTAATTTTAGTAACTCCAATATTTCCGAAGTAAGTGTTTCATCTGTTTTCATCACATCGAATTCATATTCTACCTTGATTTTCTCTATTACTGGATGCACTCCACTTACGCTATTTACCACTTGCTCTATAATGCTTTTTTTAACGTAACTGTCAACTGTTCCTGATAATGTAATGACGCCTTCTTCTACCGTAACTTTTATGCGTACTTCCTCAAGAAATGGCTCAAACCTAATGGCTTCCCTCACTTTATTTTTAAGTGTTTGATTCTGATTCATTTGCCTTCAAATTGGTATCCCACAAACCTTCAAATTTTAGCTCTAAATGCTCCGACAGGCGGAGCGGATTTCCCGGCTGCTTAAAAAGTGTTGGTCTTACAAATGTCTAATTATTGTGTGTGTAATTAGATGATAGAAATCATGCTGAGATAGAATGCTCATCAAAACGAAAATAGTACTACAGTGGGCCGGACAGGTTACTGTGACACCATCAAAAACTACTTTATGCACTCATGTGTGAAAGAATTAAAAAATCTTGCGAACAACCTATTGCCAGGCTTTTTTTGGTGTGATGATGAACATTCATAATTAAAGTGATGGCCGTCATTCCAATAAGACCGATCAATATGGAATTTTGTTAAAAGAGCAAAACATCTTTTTGCTCTCAAAAAAAAAGCGATTAATCATGAAATTACATATTAAGAATATGGTCAGCAAATCTTGCAAGATGATTGTAAAAAACGAGCTTGACACTATTGGATTGGGGTACAAAAGTATAGTGCTTGGGGAAGTTGAGATGCAGGAAATACCGACCAAGGAAGAGTATAGAAGATTAAAAGCAGCACTATCTAAATTCGATATGGAGTTGATGGTAAACAAAAAAGCAATGCTGATTGAGCGGATCAAGAACACGATAATTGATATGGTGCACTATGCCGACGAGTTGCCCAGGGTTAAGTACTCTAATTACATAAGCGAAAAAATAAATCATGATTATACTTATTTGGCCAATGTATTCTCGAATGAAACGGGAATGACCATTGAACACTACATCATTAACCATAAAATAGAGCGAGTAAAAGAGCTAATTCGTTACGATGAACTGAATCTGACCGAAATTTCCTACTTATTAAACTATAGCAGTGTCGCACATCTCTCAAGGCAGTTTAAACAAGTAACCGGATTGACGGCCTCATTTTTTAGGAATGCACCTCTAGAAAACCGCATTGCGCTCGAAAATGTATGAGGATATTGAAGGCGATTATTAGTTATGGACAAAAGCGCTCATTAAAGGAGAGAAATTATAATTTATCCCATATCAATTAAAATTATGGATCAGTTACACGTTCATTTAATCATTAACCATCTTCCAATTATTGGAACGCTATTGGCAATACTCGTACTGGTTTACGCCATTTTAGTTAAGAGTGTTCAAACAGAAATTGCTGCTTATGGTCTATTTATCTTATGTGCGTTAGGTGCGGTCGTTGCCTATTTAACCGGCGAAGGCGCTGAAGATGGTGTTGAAAAAATTCAAGGCATTACAAAACATGTGATAGAAAGACATGAAGATTTCTCAGTATATGCACTTACAGCACTGATTATATTGGGGGTGCTTTCCATAGTTGGGGTTATTGCCGCTGTGATAAAATTTAAGTTCTCAAAAACCCTATCTTCTTTCATATTAATTATCTCAATTATTGCTTTTGGTCTTGCCGCTTGGACGGGTTATCTGGGTGGTCAAATAAGACATACGGAACTTAATTCGCCGATTATCGCCACAGAAATCCACGGTCAAGAAAAGCACGATAGTGTGGCTGTATCACAAACAAAAGTCAAATTAAACAAGGGCAAAAAATGGCAAAGTGATTCAAGCACCAACAAGGGAATAAATGATTTGATTGCATTGATCAATTCTTCCCCGAGCGAAAGTGCTTCCAGTTTAAAAGAAAAGTTAATGGGAAGGGTAAACCAAATGATCAAAGAATGTACAATGCCCCCAAAAACAGATGCGCAGCTGCACAATTATTTAATTCCGCTTATAGACAAAATTAAAGGGCTTGAAAACGAACCTTCTGCCTATTATAATATGCGGCAAGATATACTTTCTTACTTAAAGACTTACGGAGACTATTTCGAATAAAATCCTCGAAAACATAATTTCTTTAAGATGGATATGATTTTAGATAAGAGCACTTTTTTATAGAAATAAAATTGGTAATCAATAGTTTGCCGCTGTGGGTTGAAAGTTAAATAGATATTTAAAAAGCATGTTGTTACAGAACATAAGGCATGGGTAAAACCGTATTAATGGGGGCAGAGTTCAGTGCAGCTTGTTATTTCCTTTAGAAATTCTACTTAAAGAGCTTCAGCCCATATTACTTGCCCATCTGTAACTTGGTTTTCGTGCGGTATATTGTTGATGAACATCTTTGTCTTTAGTGACAGCCGTCATAAGGTGTTTATGGACTTTAACCGACCTTTAAAAAAATATAATATAATCAGCAGATGGATATATTCGCATTCTTCCAGGCAGAACAGCACATTCGGGATACCGATAACTTGCTTGAATCCGATTATCTAAATCAACTTCACAATATAGAGGAGAAATTCAAGATATGGCAAAACATGAAGTTTTTGGAGCGGGCTAAAATCTTTAAAAAGGTTGAAGGGCTCAGTAGATATCATAATGATATGCTCTCAGAATGGGTTGTAGGAGAAATGGAAATTTTACTAAACAAAAGTGATGTCGCTTAGTTAGTTACCCCAAGAAACACGCGCAAAACATACGGCTATTGCCTTACGCAAATTGTTAAACCTCTGCATATTAAGATTAGACAAGTTATAAGTCACTTTATTAGCAATGCAGAGAAATATACTCACTTCGGCATTGAGACAGGAATATTTTTTAACACGAACAGTTTAATACAATTTTAATTTAAATCATAAAAAATGAAAAAAGCTAACATCGGAATTTCCGACAAAAACAGACAAGAAATTGCAGAACAATTATCGATAATACTTGCAGACGAATTTCTGCTTTATTCAAAAACGCTCAATGCACATTGGAATATCGAAGGTCCTGATTTTCATGCGGTGCACTTGTATTTAGAAACCCTATACAATGAACAACAGGGTATAGTTGACACTGTTGCCGAAAAGATAAGGGCAGTAGGCCATTATGTACCAGCTCAACTTAGTAAGTATCTTCAACTTACACATCTGTCTGAAAAGACGCTTGATAAGAACGATAGCCAAACCCTGTTTGCAGAGTTATTAGAAGACCACGAGAGTATTATTGTTTTTTTGAGGGAAAACATAAAGCCAGTTGCAGATAAAATGAAAGCAGAAGGCATAAGCGATTACATTACAGGTTTGATGGAATATCATGAGAAGACTGCATGGATGTTAAGGGCTCATTTAAGTTAGAGAATGCAGGTGTCTCCAAAATTATATTACCAGGAGACAATTAGCCATTTAGATTTTTAAGCGTAAACAAAATTTCTCCTTTGCTGAGGCCCCGTATTTGGACGTAGAAATGTCTCTCTATACTGTTTGTATGGGATTAGACAGTTGAGCATAGGCGTATTTTTTAATGCTTTTTACTTTTGCTTTTAATTAGGCAGTGGAGCGAAAATTATAAAAAATAAATGATATGAAAACCATTAGTTGTTTATTCTTAGATATTGGAGGCGTTCTACTTTCTAATGGATGGGGGCACGATTTTCGACAGCGCGCTGCCGAACGATTTCATTTGGACATTGCGGAAATGGAAAAACGACACAAATTATTTTTTGTGGTGTACGAAGAAGGAGAGATATCCCTTGATAAATATTTGGACTGGGTTGTTTTTTATGTTGGGCGGGATTTTACCCCTTCTGAATTTAGAGACTATATGTACTCTTTAACCACGCCAAATTTGGAAATGATCGCGTTTTTTAAAAGTTTAAAACTGCAGTACGGTTTAAAAATAGTTGCGGTGAGTAATGAAGCCAGAGAGTTGAATGACTATCGAATACATGAGTTTAAGTTGAATAATTTAATAGACTTTTTTGTTTCATCTTGTTATGTGCACATAAGAAAACCTGATGTAAGAATTTTTCAGTTGGCAATTGATATGACGGTTGTACCAAAAGATGAAATCGTATATATTGATGATGTGCAACTGTTTGTCGATGTAGCAGCAGACTTGGGAATAAAAAGCATTTGTCATAAGGATTACCTGTCAACCAGCATCGCTTTGGCCGACTTAGGACTGATTGTTACATAAAGCCTTTAAATTAAATAGAGAAACATGTTAGAAAAAGAATTTAATTCTAAAATCGACAGCCACATTTTATCCCTCAGGCAAAATGCGTTAAGATTTACAAAAGATTTAGACAAAGCAAATGATCTAGTACAAGACACTTTTCTCAAAGCCATTCGTTTTTACAAGCAATTCAAGCCAGATACCAATCTTAGAGCGTGGTTGTTCGTAATTATGAAGAATACCTTTATAAACGATTGTAGAAGGAAAGCCAAAAAACAAAAATTGGTAGAACAAGCTGATAAAATCACTTCCGAAAATCTCTTATTTAGTGCAGTGCAGAACAAATGTACTGGATCTATGATTATAAATGACATTCAAAAAGTATTGAATAGCATACCCGAAGCGCACCGTATCATCTTTATGCGCTACGTAGAAGGTTATAAATATATAGAAATTGCTCAGCAGCAGAACATTCCATTAGGTACAGTCAAGACACGTATTCATGAGGCAAGGGTAGTATTGAGGAAGCAGTTGAAAATCTATTCTGTTTTATAAAATGGCTCAATTTTTAAAGACTAAAAATGTACCCTTCTCCGGATTCGACATCAAGGGATTAACTGATGCGCAGGTTCTTCAAGCAAGAAAGCATCATGGAGACAATAGGTTAGCCTATAAAAAGGAAAACGGGTTTCTAACTGCCGTAAAAAGTTTGGCGAAAGAGCCAATGGTCATTTTATTATTGGCCACATCTTCTATTTATTTTATCAGTGAAAAAACAGGCGATGGTATTTTCATGACCTCAGCTATCGTATTGGTTGCCGCTATTTCCCTATATCAGGATTCCAGAAGCCGGAATGCGCTCCAAAAGTTAAAAGATCTTACCCAACCCGTTTGTAAAGTCATTAGGAATGGGGAAATAAGGCAGGTTAAAACCGAGGAATTGGTAGTGGGTGATAGCCTGATAATCGAAGAGGGAACTGCTGTTGCTGCAGATGGTATAATTATTCATTCTAATGATTTTTCGGTAGATGAGTCTATTCTTACTGGGGAATCTTTGTCCGTTTTTAAAGATGCATCAAAAGATGATAATTTAGTTTCTAGAGGAACAACGGTAGCCACTGGTTTGGCCATAATTACAATAACGGCTATTGGTAATGAAACAAAACTTGGTAAAATAGGTAAAAGCTTAGAAGCGATTAAGGAAGAAAAGACCCCGTTAGAAATTCAAATCAACAGCTTTGTTAAAAAAATGGTGGTTGCGGGGGTGGTGGTCTTCCTCATTGTGTGGACGATTAACTATTTCCAATCCCTGAGTTTTTCTAATAGCTTAATAAAAGCGCTGACCCTCGCAATGAGTATTCTGCCCGAGGAGATTCCAGTTGCCTTTACCACCTTTATGGCATTAGGCGCTTGGCGATTAATGAAAATGGGGATTATTGTGAAGCAGATGAAAACTGTGGAGACTTTGGGCAGTGCAACCGTAATTTGTACCGATAAAACCGGAACGCTGACTGAAAATAAAATGAGCTTAGCTAAGATTTTTACTTTGTCTTCGGGTAAAATCTCCAATCCAGAAAACATAGCAGATGACGAGGAAAAAGAGCTCATTTCTTTTGCCATGTGGGCTAGCGAACCAATTCCTTTTGACCCTATGGAAATATCACTTCATGCGATGTATAAAAATACCTGCACATCAGATAGAAGAAGCCAATTTAAAATGGTTCACGAATATCCGTTAGATGGAAAGCCTCCAATGATGACGCATATTTTTGAAGATAAGTCTGGCAATCGAATTATCGCTGCAAAAGGTGCTCCAGAGGCAATGATGAATGTGTCTGATTTAACCAAAGTTAAAAGGCAACAAATTGAAGATGCGCTTAATACGCTTACCGCTGAGGGATATCGGGTGCTTGGTGTTGGAGAAGCAAATTTTGAGGGCAGTAATTATCCTACAACGCAACAAGAGTTTAAATTTACTTTTAAAGGCGTTGTGGCATTTTACGATCCACCAAAGAATAATATAGCCAAAGTACTGTCAGATTTTTATGCGGCAGGCATAGCCATTAAGATTATTACTGGAGACAACTCAACAACCACAACGGCAATTGCCAAGCAAATTGGGTTTAAAGGTTTTGAGAAAAGTATTTCTGGCGATGAATTGATGGGTTTATCAGACGTAGCAATTCAGAAAAAAGTAGAGGATGTAAATGTTTTCACGAGGATGTTTCCAGAAGCCAAACTGAAAATAGTTAATGCGCTAAAAAAGAATAAAGAAATTGTAGCGATGGTTGGCGACGGTGTAAACGACGGACCAGCGCTAAAAGCGGCGCATATTGGTATAGCCATGGGAAGTAAAGGAACAGAAATTGCTAAACAGGCTGCTTCTCTGATTTTAAAGGAAGACGATTTATCTAAAATGGTGGATGCCGTTGCAATGGGAAGAAGAATTTATGCCAATCTTAAAAAAGCCATTCAATACATTATCTCTATACACATCCCGATTATCTTAACGGTGTTTCTTCCATTGGCTTTAGGGTGGATTTATCCCAATATATTTTCGCCGGTGCATATTATTTTTTTAGAATTGGTAATGGGTCCAACTTGTTCCATAATTTATGAGAATGAGCCGATGGAAAAAAATAGTATGTCTCAGAAACCCCATGCGTTTACCAATTCGTTTTTCAATTTAAAAGAACTTGCCACCAGCATTACGCAAGGCTTAGTAATTACAGCCGGAACTTTATTTGTTTATCAGTACGGTGTGCATCAAGGTTTCAGCGAGGCGACTGTCAGAACTATGGTTTTTACGGTGCTTATTACCGCGAATATATTTCTTACCCTAGTCAACCGCTCATTTTATTATTCTATTCTCACTACGGTAATGTATAAAAACAATCTGGTTTTACTCATTATATCTATTACTGCCTTTATTACTGGCTTATTGCTTTTTGTTAAGCCGTTCGCTACATTTTTCCAATTTGAGAGGCCAAATTTTAGTCAGCTAATAATTTGTGTAGTAATTGGATTTTTATCCGTTATTTGGTATGAATTGATAAAATGGAGAAAGCGATCAAAGGTATATTCGGATAAATAAAAGAGCATTGAGGGGGTATTTCGCAGCGTCATAAAATTAAAAAATAACCATAGTATAACAATATACATCATGAAAAATAGTATAAACACCGAACAAGAAGAAATGCTCCAAAATCCTATATCTCGGGCCAGTTTTATGAAGACCTCTGCGTTGGTAGCAGGCAGCAGCCTTCTATTCGGACTTTCTTCCTGTCAGTCTTCCCCAAAACCAACAGTAGAGAAAGCATCTGTTAAAGTAAGCCCCGTTGCTGATGCGGCAATAACCGCAAAACCCAAGAGGGTAGCGGCAAATCCTGCGCTACTGCCTCCGCCCATAAAACAAAAAATTACTCAAACGCATAAAATAACGTTGGAGTGTACCGAAGTAATTGGGGAAGTAAAAGCGGGCCAAAAATTTCGGTATTTAACTTTTAACGGACAAGTGCCTGCGCCTATGATTAGGGTGAGACAGGGCGACACGATAGACTTAACGATTACCAATCCGACTACCAGCATCCATCCGCATAACGTAGATTTCCATGCGGTTTACGGAACAGGTGGTGGTGCCGAAGCCACGATGGTTGCGCCAGGCCAAACGAAGCACATTCGTTTTAAAACAATGTATCCAGGTGCTTTTATTTACCATTGTGCCGCACCCGGATTAGATTTTCACATAAGTAGCGGCATGTTTGGATTGCTATTGGTGGAGCCGCCAGAAGGCCTTCCAGAAGTTGACCATGAATTCTATTTTGGCCAAAATGAAATTTACACAAAAGATGAAGTGGATGCCAACGGATTTCTGAACTTTGATTATGAAGCAATGAAGAACGAAAATCCCAATTTTGTAGTGCTAAATGGAGAAAGCTACGCGATTACAGATGCGGTTTATGGCGCTGTAAAAGTGAAAAAAGGCGAAACGGCACGAATATTTTTTGTTAACGGTGGCCCTAATTTAATTAGCAGTTTCCACCCAATTGGAAATATTTGGACCAAAGCTTGGCGCGAAGGAGCATTAGCGAACAATCCAGAAAAATATATCCAAACGATTGGAGTAAGCCCTGGAAGCTGTGCCGTACTAGAAATGGAATTTCCAGTAGCAGAAACCATTAAACTTGCAGATCATTCACTTAGCAGGGTAGTTAGCAAAGGGCTAATGGCCGTGATTGAAGTGGAAGGAACTGCGGACACCGAAATATTCGATGCGAATCCTAAATTTAATTAGGTGATTTTGACTGGTTAAGTTAATTACTGCTGCTGAAGCACACGGGTTTCATTTGGACTGCTCTTTAAACTAATCTTTTTATTTTTAACTTCAGGCATCTCAAAATGGTCTAGCTTACAGCAGCTTCAACTATCATCTTGCCTATGTTGGCTCCTTTAAATAATGAAATAAATGCCGTTGGCAGCTGATCGAAACCATGAACTGTCGTCTGCTCAAATTTTAGTTTCCCTTCTGTCAACCATTTAGATAATTGCTTGATTCCTTCGGGAAATTGATCTTTAAAATTACTGACGATAAAGCCCTGCATTAAAACACTACGCGTTAGCAACATGGGTTGTAAGCGTGGCCCAACAGGTGCGTCTGTACTATTGTATAATGATATTTGGCCACATAATGGAATACGTGCATGAAAGTTGATGTTGCTAATAGCTGCATCAGATATTTCTCCCCCTACGTTATCAAAATAAATATCTACGCCTTTAGGACACGCTTTTGCAACCGCAGCTTTGATATCTGTTGCCGTTTTATAATTAATGGCATCATCAAACCCATATTTCTCTTTTAATAATTTAACTTTTTCGTCAGACCCAGCTATCCCGACTACGTGGCAACCATATATTTTGGCAATTTGGCCAACTACAAGGCCAACAGCTCCTGCAGCACCAGAAACAACTAATGTTTCACCAGCTTTTGGTTTTCCTATTGCCATCAAACCAAAATAGGCAGTTAGTCCAGTCATGCCAAGCACGTCGAGATGATAGCTAATCGGCGCATTAGATTCATCGATTTTTGATAATCCTTTGGCAGGAACAATTGTTTGAACTTGCCAAGGTAAATTACCAGAAACAATGTCGCCAGCTTCAAAATCAGTTGATTTGCTCATCATTACTTTACCAATAACTGTCCCAGTAATGGATTGGTTTATTTGAAAAGGTGGAACGTAAGATTCTGCATCATTCATCCTACCGCGCATGTACGGATCTACCGAATAATACATTCCCCGCAGCAGTACTTCGCCATCCTGCAAACCTGGCAATACCTTATTTTCGAGTCGAAAATTATCAAGAGTCGGTGTGCCTGTTGGTCGTGATGCAAGAACAATTTGTTGTGTGTCCATAATTAATTTTTAAATTCGCTAATGTTCGAAAATAGAAAGCCGTTGCTTTGGTAATCCATCAAATGTTGCATAAATAAGCTGTGACTTAGAGCATAAAACTCTTGAACAGATTAATTATTGTGTACCTCAAAACGCCCGGTAATGTTTATAATATCTATGCGATAAACAATAACATTACTTCTTTCTTCCTCGGCAATTCCATGAGAAGGTTCTTGTGTTGGTTTATAAGTAAGCGGCGTAATTTTATGAATGATGCCCTGCATTGCTTGTTGTCTTTCTTCTCCTTCAAGTTCGTTAAAAACACCTTGAATAATAACGCTTCTCCAAGTAAAGGTGTCAACAATGTCATCCACTATAAAACAGACGTTTGGATTTTCGCGCATCATGTCAATCTTCTTCCCATGCCCCGAATGGGCATAAATAGCGTCGTTTCTAAACACAAAATTTATAGGAACAACGTAAGTTCTTCCGTCGACACTACATCCGAGCCTTCCGTATATGCGTCGCTCCAAAAAATCGATCATCTCTCTTTTACTTAATTCTCCAAGCATAATTGTTTCTGTTAATGATTTAATAATCCCGTTAGCAGTCAGCGCCACCACTCAGCGTAATGATGGTAAAAATTATTAGCATCAACAACAGAGGTTTTAAATCCTCAATTAATCATCGGGCAAAAAATACTTTAGTGATTTTATGCTCTAGCCAACATTATTACCCATCGCTCTAAAGTAAAGATCCGTAAATCAAATGAATAAAGTGTTACACATCTTTTTAAAGAACTTACATCATTCACACCTTATAGGGCAACGCATCTTTTAAAAGCTTCCATCGTCTTCATATTTTACTTAGGGTTAGATAGCTTAATTTCCCAGCTAACCTTCGACAACTTCTTCATTTTTTTTGTGAGGCTCAAACGGTAATTTTCTTAAATTATTGACATTTCACAAGGCTTTCTTGAAAAAACGGCTGATTTTTTTATCCCTAACCGAAACACAATCAAAACATTTCGGTTATCTTTAACAAATCATTAAATGTTTACCATGACCACAGGAAAAAAAGTAGTTACCATTATTGTAGTGGTAGCCATTGTAGTTTTAGCAGCGCTGGCTTATTACAGTTATTTCTTTGTTTTTGGCGAAGGCGTAAAAGCTGGGGAATTAAACTATGTGGTTAAAAAAGGTTATGTTTTTAAGACATACGAAGGTAAACTCATTCAAAGTGGACTCCAGTCTAAGGCAGTGGGGAACATACAAAACAACGAGTTTGAATTCTCTATAAGTGATAAGGCCGTGGCGGATAGCATGATGCAACATAGCGGTAAATTTTACGAATTGCATTACAAAGAGTACAACCATAGTTTGCCCTGGCGCGGTTTCAGCGTATTTGTGGTAGATAGCATTATTTCGGTGAGGGATTTACCGGTTGCGGTTGCCAGGTAACGAGACTTGGGTTTAGGGTTTAGGCAAAACGCTTGCAAAAGCTTATTGGTTTTCAGAAAATAAAAAAATCCGGCGACAATTAATTGTCTGCCGGATTCAGTTTAAATACTTGTTTGGTTGGTATTTATCTTGTTGGCCAATTAAGCCATTTCCTTGTTATGCTAGGTTAAAATCTCTCTGGCAATCACAATCTTTTGAATTTCTGAAGTGCCCTCTCCTATTGTACACAATTTGCTATCGCGATAAAATTTCTCCACCGGAAAATCTTTCGTATAACCATAGCCGCCAAAAATCTGCACTGCATCTGTAGCTACCCTTACACATACTTCTGAGGCGAAATATTTTGCCATGGCAGATTCCTTAGTCATTGGTTTGTGCCTGTTTTTCAAATCTGCAGCTTGTCTAATCAACAATTCTGCGGCTTCAATTTCTGTCGCCATATCTGCAAGCTTAAAACTAATTCCCTGAAAACTGGCAATTGGTTTACCAAATTGCTGGCGTTCTTTTGAGTAATCTACCGCAGCATCGAAAGCGCCTTTTGCAATACCGAGCGCCAAGGCCGCAATAGAAATTCTACCACCATCCAACACCTTCATGGCCTGCTTAAAACCGTCGCCCACGTTGCCCAATAAATTGGCTTTTGAAACGCGGCAGTTGTCGAAAATCATTTCGGTAGTTTCTGACGCACGCATGCCTAGCTTATTCTCCTTTTTCCCAGCGCTAAAGCCTGGCGTTCCACGTTCTACCACGATGGCAGATATTCCGCCCGACTTCCCTTTTTCGCCAGTTCTAACCATTACCACCGCAAGATCTCCGCTTTTACCATATGTTATCCAATTCTTGGCGCCGTTTATCACATAATCGTCTCCATCTTCTACAGCGGTCGTCATCATTCTTAACGCGTCGGATCCTGTGTTGGCTTCGGTAAGCCCCCAAGCGCCAAGCCATTCTGCAGTTGCCAGTTTGGGCAACCATTTTTCCTTTTGCTCTTCGTTACCAAAAGCCAAAATATGACCAGTGCACAACGAGTTGTGGGCTGCCAAAGACAAACCAATAGAACCGCAGACTCTAGAGACCCCTACAATAACATCGACATATTCTTGATAGCCTAAACCAGAACCTCCATATTCTTGAGGCACAAGTACGCCCATTAATCCCAAGCTACCTAATTGTTTAAACAACTCTTTAGGAAAAATTTGCGCCTCATCCCACTCCATAATATGTGGACGAATGTTTTTCTCAGCAAAATCTTTAACCATCTTCCTTATATCTCTTTGCGTATCGCTTTCTGAGAAATTATAACTTTCACTCATTAATAGATTTATTTTAAGATTTATACTTGATTTAACACAAAATTAAGCATTTAAAAAGCTAAATATTCACTCAAAGACAAGCGCGGTTGATAGAACGAAACGGTATTGGGTTCAATTAAGATGTTGCGTTAATCGTTAAGACCATAACCATACTTCAATTTTGTTTAGTATTTTTTTGAAAAAATATTCAAATGCTTCCCATCAAATGGTCTATCCTCAACTTTATAGAATAAACAACATAAAAACTCCCTTTATAATTGCGATCGCCAACTCTGTGGGATTGGCCCAACAACTGTTTGGAGGGGAAATACAAAGGGAAATCAGAAGTCAGAAATCAGTTATTTGTCGTCCAAAAACTAAATTTATCTCGCAATATCCACTGTGCTTTGCCATCTCGCTAGTCCCGGCCTAGCAACTGTTTGGAGGAAAAAACGCCTAAAGCTGCTTGCAGAGAACTGCCAGGTTACTGTTGCGAAGATGATTCGCAGCCATGCGTGGGAAAAAAGCAAAGGGAAAGCCTCGAATCATCGATATTAAACAGCTTGGCGAATTTTTACCCAAAGAGATGCCAGCCTTGACTTTTTGCTACTTTTTTGTCAAGCAAAAAGTAGGGCTTCCGTCCGGACAGGACAGCGCTGGACGAAGCAGAGCCCAATTTTGGCAAGGTTGAAGCGCGCACAAAAAATGAGGTAGGGTGCAATTATCTTCAAAATTATCAGCTTACAAAAAAATTAAATGATAGCTTTTCTAAATTTTTTAGTCAGAAGTCTCAGAAATAAAATCGTAACATTTAAACAGGCTCTTAGGTTCTTTTCAAAAACTTATGTAGGGAAGCATTCTATCAATAACCTGTTGATTTAGGATCGCCACTTTCTTCAAATCGTCTGCCATATTAAAATTGCCATGTTGCTTTCTGTATTGAATAATGGCATTTATCTGCTTATAGCTTAAATAAGGAAAACGTTTCAGCGCTTCAAAATCTGCAACGTTTATATTTATTGTTTTAACTGTAGAAGCATCCACCGAAACCTGCGCCTTAATTTCCTCAAATTTTGCAGAATCTAAACCATACACCTCTAACAATTGCTCTTTTTTAATAAAACCGCCTAATCTAGTTCTATATCTCACAATCCTCCGCGCAAAAGCAGGGCCAATTCCTCTAATTTGTTGCAGTTGCGAAGAGTCGGCACTATTTATTTCGACCACAATTGTTGATTTTTTCGTGAAGGTACTCGTGGTTACAACGCTCGCAGTCGGGTGTGTCGAAACGGCGGTTCTCGGTTCTATCTTAATAAAGGGAAAGAATCTGTTATACATTTCTGGCGAAATGGTGTACATTTTCTTAAGATCTTCTGGTTTGTAGAATTTCCCTCCTTTGTTTGTATAGTTTACAATAGCTTGTGCCTGTTTTTGCGATAAGCCAAGATTCTGCCAACCAACTACATCGATGGTATTTGGATCGAAATAAAATAATTTACTTTCTTTTCTTTCTTTAAAGGATGCCTTCGTTCCATTTTTTTTATAGTCGTAGCGTTGCCTGTCTGCTATCTCTATCTTTTGAATTTTAGACATCACATCTACATCATCGACAGCATCTTTGCTAAAAACATCGTACAAAAACGGCAAAGATTTAAGGATTACGATAAGAAAAATGAGCACCAATAAACCATTAAATTCTGCCTTGTTAAAACCAAAATTTTTGTTCAGCCAAGTTTTCATAAAGCGATTTGACATCTGAATTATAAATATAAACCATATTTTTGATTTTGCAAGGTAAACGTTACCGCTGTTGACCAATATTTTATATGGATACCAAAAAGATCATTACTACCGAAGAATTTGCCAAGGCCACAAAGATAGATAAGTTGAGGGTGCCTGGTTTGGCTGATTTGATGATGGAGTTGATGAAACTTAACGACATTAACGAGGTTTTCTCTAAAAACGCCAATTTTTCAGGCCTAGAGTTTGTAGATAAAATATTAGAAACGATAGGCGTTTCTATTGATTTTGATGAAGATGATTTAAAGAACATTCCAAAAACAGGCGCATTTATTGCCATAGCAAACCATCCGTATGGTGGTGTAGAAGGTTTGGCGTTGGTAAAGCTTTTATGCATGGCAAGGCCTGATGCCAAAGTGATGGTAAATTTTATCTTAAAGAAAATCCCCAATTTAGACGAATTTTTTGTTGCCGTAAACCCCTTCGAAAATGTTCAGCATTCCTCGAGCATTAGTGGATTAAAAACCACTTTAGAAATGCTTAAGGGCGGCACTCCTATCGGAATTTTCCCTGCGGGCGAAGTTTCTACCTTTAAAATAGATGCCCAGCAAGTTACAGATAGAATGTGGCAACCTATTGTGGGTAAAATTATTGCAAAGGCAAAAGTGCCTGTTGTACCCATTTATTTTCACGGCAACAACGGCGTATTTTTCAACATTTTGAGTTTTATACACCCAACGCTCCGTACCGCCAAACTACCATCAGAATTTTTAAATAAACAGGGCAGAACCATTAAGGTTAGGGTTGGAAAAACAATTGGTGTTACCGAAATAGCCAACATGAACACTGGAAACAAGTTGATGGATTTTCTGCGTGCTAGAACCTATGCTTTGGGAGTGGGATTAGACAAAGAGAAGAAAATATTCAATCCACTCAACCTTTTCAAAATCAACAAACATCCCGACGAGATTATTGAGGAAACGCCGAGGGAATCTATCAAAACAGAAGTTTCCACCTTAGGTGCTTTTAAGGTTTGGGAAGAGAAAAATTACGAAGTGTACATTGTTCCTACGTTAAAAATACCACATATATTAAGAGAAATTGGCCGGTTGAGAGAAATTACCTTTAGAGGCGTTGGCGAGGGAACGAATAAAAAAATAGACTTAGACAACTATGATATTTATTACAGCCATTTATTTATTTGGGATAAGGATTTAGAAAATATTGTTGGGGCTTACAGAATTGGCAAGGGCGATGAGATTTTAGACAGTATGGGCAGAAAGGGTTTCTACCTTTCTGAGTTGTTTAAAATGAAAGACCAATTTTTGCCAATTTTAAGGCAAGGGATAGAATTGGGTCGATCTTGGATCAGGCAAGAATACCAAGGCAAACCACTGCCCCTTTTCTTGCTGTGGAAAGGCATTCTGAAATATTTAATGGACAATAATCAGTATCGCTACATGTTTGGGCCGGTAAGTATAAGCAACACTTTTTCTAAATTTAGCAAGGCACTTATTGTGGATTATATCATCAAAAATCATTTTGATTACGAAAAAGCCAAATACGTTCGTCCGAAGAACCAATTTAAGGCCGATTTATTGCCAATTTCTACAGATACGCTGGTAGACAGCAGTGGCTCTTTTAAAGATCTAGATAGTTTAATTACCGAGATAGAAAACACCCATTTAAAGGTGCCCGTATTGCTAAGACAATACATGAATCTAAATGCCAAAATAATCTCGTTCAACATAGATCCGAAATTTGCAAATTGTTTAGATGGGTTTTTATTGGTAGACACACACGACATACCGCCAGAAATTATCGAAAAAATAGGAAAGAATCTTTAGTCATCCCTGTTTCAGCAACTGTAGTAGAAAGACTATTTCAAGGTAAGCTTCAAAAAATCGTGGCTATCTTCGTGATGGAGAAATAAATCGTAAGTGTAGTTTAGATTTACAAACTTGGTTTCCAACTTTTTAGCAAACACCTTTATGTCGATCTCTTTACCAAGGATAATGGTCAACGCTTCTGCATTGCCACGCACCTCAACAATTTCGTTTGGAAACAACTCTTTAAGTTCATTTGGAAACTCCATAAAAGATTAACTAAAAATTGGGAATTAAGTTTTAAAGATTTTTTTGGGCGTTTTAAGGTTTCCACCTTAACAATATTGATCAACCCGCATATTTATCTGGCGATGCCTCTTCTGCATAGATGGTCTCTTCAAGTTTCTACTTGTCGCAGTTGTATTTTCTATGACAAAAACAATGAGGGCAACTGAAATGATGCTCACAATTGCAGTCAAAATATAATTTATGTTCATGTCTTCAGTTTGCCATCTTACAGCTAGTTAATCTAGGCTTAAATCCTATCTCCACTATGCTTTAAAACTTTTGCTTCGATATAAAAAATACATTCTTCTGCAATATTTTTTGATTGATCTCCTACCCTTTCCAGCTTCCTTATTATAGATAGTATAATTAAAGCTTCATTAATGTTTTTGATGTCTTCTTGAATATATTTGGAAATATTGTCGTCTGCTTTTTTGTTTATCGTATCTAGAATAACATCTTTAGAAAAGATAGTCCTCGCTAAAGTCGTATTTTCGAACTCAAAAGCAGTCTGAGCATCAGTTAATATATTTATGGAATTATTATACATTTGAACGAGCTGACTTGATTCTAAAAAATCTTTGTTGAATTTTACTTTTGAGTCTGCAATATACATGGCAATACCATCTGCAATGTCGCCAATACGCTCCAGATTGGTGTTTATTTTAAGCACAGCCAATAAAAAACGTAAATCTATAGCAACCGGGCAATAAAGGGCAAAGATGTTTTCGCAATCTCTATCTATTTTCAACTCAAGAGCGTTAACCCTTTTTTCATGCGCCATTACTTCACGTGCCAGGTCTTTATCAAACGTAAGCATGGCTTCTTTCGCTTTAGTTAATTGCGAAAGGACCAATTGCCACATATTGATTACTTCTGATTTTAAATCCTGAATTTCTCTTTCAAATTGAGTCATATTTTTTTTAAATTTTTTTAAGTCTATTAGCTAAACCTTCCGGTGATATAATTTTGGGTACGTATGTCTTTCGGATTGGTAAACATATTTTTGGTTATATCATATTCTATTAATTCTCCAAGATAAAAGAATGCAGTTTTATCACTTACCCTCGCCGCCTGTTGCATATTGTGGGTTACCACCACTAGCGTATAGTTTTTCTTTAGCTCTTGCATTAGTTCTTCTATGCTCGATGTAGAAATAGGATCCAGTGCAGAAGTCGGTTCATCCATCAACAACACATCTGGTTCCATCGCTATCGCCCTTGCAATACATAAGCGCTGTTGTTGCCCTCCTGATAAAAATGTTCCTTTTTTATGAAGAGATTCCTTTACCTCTTTCCACAGAGAAGCTTTTTGCAAAGATTGTTCAACAATAACATCTCTGTCAGGCTTTGATATTTTCATACCATTAAGTTTATATCCGGCTATTACGTTATCGTAAATACTCAAATTAGGGAAGGGATTAGGGCGCTGAAAGACCATTCCTATTTTATGCCTAACCAAAATTGGGTGCATGCTGTAAATATCTTCGTTGTTAAGCAGCATAGCGCCTTTAGTTGAAGTACCTTCAATTAATTCGTGCATACGATTAATGCACCGAAGAAAGGTCGTTTTTCCGCAGCCAGAAGGCCCCATCACGGCAATTACATTGTTTTTAGGTATTTCGATATTTACTTTTTTTACAACAAGATTTTCGCCAAAGTAAGCATCAAAATCAATCGTTTTTAGAATTGTACTCTCCATTTCCTTGTTATAATCTTAGTAATAATATTTAATAATAATACCCATAAAAGCAAGATAAGCGCCGCTCCCCACGCCAGGTTATGCCAATCGTCATAAGCGCTTGTTGCATAGTTAAAAATCAACAGGGGTAAACTTTCCATTGGTTTTAAAATATTGGTAGAAAAGTATGGATTGCCAAATGCGGTAAATAATAACGGTGCTGTTTCTCCTGCTATTCGTGCAACGGCCAATATAACACCAGACATGATACCACTAATGCCGCAAGGCAAAATAATTCTTAAAATTACTTTATGATAAGGCAATCCTAATGCAAGTCCGGCCTCTTTTAAAGTATCAGGCAAAAGTTTTAAAGTTTCTTCAGTGGACCGAACAATAATAGGCAACATCATTATTGCAAGCGCTATGCTGCCAGAAAGGGCCGAAAATGTATGTAAAGGTTTAACGACCCAAAAATACACCACAATCCCCATCACGATGGAAGGAGTTCCTTGCAATACATCTACCGAAAGTCTGGTCCAGTTTGCCAATCTTGTATTTCTGTTTTCACTTAAATAAATACCCCCCAAAATACCAATAGGAATGGCAATAAGCGACGCATAAAAAACAATTAGCAAACTTCCGACTAACGCATTGGCAATGCCCCCACCAGTTTCACCCACTGGTTTGGGCATGTTAATAAGGAAATGCCAGTTTATTTTGCTAAACCCCTCTCTTAGAATATATATAAGAATTAAAACCAAAGGAACTGTACAAAGCACAGAAAGGGCAATAATCAATCCTTTAAAAAACCTGCTTTTACCGAGCCGATATTGAATGTTCTGATTCATTTCTAACTAGTTGTAAATTTTTTAATAATTCCTTTTCCTACCAAATTTATAATTACAGTAACCAGAAATAATACCAGTCCGATCTCAATTAACGAAGATAAATAAAGGCTACTTGCCGCTTCTGTAAATTCATTGGCTATTATACTGGCCATTGTATTTCCAGGAGCAAAGATGCTATCCGGTATCACACTGGTATTGCCAATAACCATTGTTACGGCCATAGTTTCGCCGAGCGCTCTTCCAAGAGATAATAAAACTCCTGCAAACAATCCAGATTTTGAATATGGTAAAATCACATCTCTAATTACCTCATATCTTGTTGCTCCTAATGAATAGGCTGCTTCTTTTAATGATGACGGAACCATTTGAACCATTTGGCGCCCTAAAGATGCAGCATAAGGAATAATCATTATGGTTAAAATTAATGAGGAAGAAAATATCCCGATACCATAAGGAGTTACGCCAATTTTTAATTCCAAACTTCTTACTATTGGCACCAGCACAAACAAGCCCCAAAAACCATAAATAACGGATGGAACTGCTGCAATTAACTCGATAGCATTTTTTAAAAAATCAGAAAACCAACCTGTTGGATAGTATTCTCCTAAAAAAATGGCCGTTGCAAATGAAAAAGGAATAGAAATGATTAATGCCAGAAACGACGTTAATAAAGTTCCAAGCAAAAAGGGATAGGTACCATAAATATTATGGACTGGATCCCATGTTTTACCATACAAAAAACCAAAGCCCAACGCCTTTATAGAGGGTAGCGATTGAACGACCAAAGTAAGCAAAAAGGCAACCGCAATAACAAGAATACTTAACGAAATGAGAACAAGCGATGCCCTGAAAACCTTTTCTGCGCGAATTTGCTTTACAGATCGTTTTATTTTTTTTGCTTTCCAAACATTCATGGTGTTAGGTATAGATGAAATTTCCCGCAGCAATTTATTGCCGTGAGAAATCTCTAATTTTGTTGTTGATAATTTCAATTATATCGGACTAAAAATTGCTATAATATTGCCTTGCCATTGTAGGTAGCAGACTTAAGAATATTTTCGGCAATGGTTACTGCGGCGGGCGATAATGGCGCATAATGCAAACCTTCGCAATATTTTTGCCCTTCATGAATTTCCCACGATAATAATTTTAAAAGATCCTGCGCTTTTTCGGCCGAACGCTTGTTGTAGGCTTGTTCCTTGTAAATCAAAGCCCAAGTAAACCCACTAATCGGGTAACCGTTAGGCGCATCTGTATTGCCCAAAAATATTTTTGAATCTGCAGGAAGTTTTACATTACTCGCTGCACTGGTAGAAGCTATATTTGGCACGATATAATTGCCTAATTTATTTTGCACTTTTGCATAACTTAGCTTATTCTGGCTCGCGTAAGCTAATTCTACATAACCAATACCGCCAGGAGTTTGCTTTATAAGCCCTGCTACACCAGCATTGCCCTTACCACCAAGACCTGTTGGCCAATTAACAGAAGTTCCTTTACCAACTTTGCTGCTCCATTCTGCATTTACTTTAGATAGATAATCTGTAAAAATATTAGAAGTTCCGCTGCCATCTGAACGATGAGCTACCAAAATTGGAGTCGCAGGAATTTTTACTCCGGGATTAATTGAAGTAATCTTCGAATCGTTCCATTTGGTAATTTTTCCGAGAAAGATATTCGCAATTACGTCTGGTGTAAGTTTAAGCGTGTCTTTCACTTCGGGCAAATTATAGCTCATCACCACCGCGCCAGAGCACATAGGGATATGTAACACGGGCATGCCCATGTTTTGTGCTTGTTCTTCGGTCAACGGCGCATCAGAATCTCCGAAGTCAACTGTTTTATTTGTTAATTGAAGAATACCTCCGCCAGAACCAATTGACTGATAATTTATTTTTAATCCGGTAAGGGTGTTGTATTCTGAAAATTGTTTTGAAAACAATGGATATACAAATGTGCTTCCGGCGCCTAAGAGCGTTTTATCAGAACTGCCCGAGGTGTTAGTAGAATCTGACGAAGAATCGCTATTGGAAGTGCCGCTGCCACAGCCCGTGCTAACGCTCCCTAAAACTGCTAAAACAGAAATAGAGTAAAGGATGCTTCTGATTTTTAATTTTAACTTCATAACTATTTTTTTTAGATTAATTTAAGTTTAAGATTGATGTAGTTTTTTCATAAAACCTTATGATTTACTTTCCAAACACGAAATAACATGTGAGGCGGTAAACAAGATCTATACCAGTGTATTTTGGGTTAAAGCCTTGGTTTTTATACGTATCAGCCCAGATGTTAGGCATAAAGTGTACATTCTTTATCGGCGTATAATCTAGACCAGCAGTAATAAATTGTTCTTTTGTTGATGGATCGGAATAACCCGATGTAGGTTGAACGTATTTGTTATAAAAGCTGTTGTTAATTTTATTATCTGGATTGAATGCATCGTATCTTGCAAAGAAATTTAACTTATCTTTCAAAATAATTCCGTGGGCAAAAATAGAGATTCCCTTGGCCTGCACCGTGAGAAAATCAGTTTTGCCTGTTGCGATTTCTGTTGCCTGATCCCCGTTTTTAAGCGTGTTAGTAAATGCTTCTACCCCAAACGTAAATTTTGGAACTGTATATGCCACGAAGCCCTTAATCATGTTTCTGGATTGATTCATGCCAGCAATCGGGTTAGAACCATTATAATCCAAATAAAAATTGACGTATAGTTTTTTATCTAAGAATTTCGCCCAAATATCGCCAGAAAGCCATTTTCGGTTATCGACTTCGGGTCTCGCTCCGGTGCCGTTACCCACCATCACATCATAGCCAAAATTCTTTGTTTTAGAATCAAACGTACCCTGTAAGGAAGCTCCCAAATCATAAGAAGGTGTTCCTAGCCTATCAATTATTGTTTTTTCTATCGAGCGATAGCCCCAAATTGGTTCTGAAGACATAGAAAAGCCAGGTGTGCCGACTTGGCCAATAACCAGATCAGTACCTTTCCAAAGATCTTTAACGCGAAGATTTGCGAGCTTTATATAAAAAGCAAGCTTATTGTCAAGTAGTGCATCTCCAGGTGCCGCTTCAAGCAATACCTCTGCAGCGAATTTTTTAGAAATATTGTAATTATAACCCAGATAAAGCCTTCTAATTTGAAAGGCGTTTCTGTCTTTAGGCACACCCGTATACTGATTGCCGCCACCCCGATTAAGCGAATCGGCATTGCCTTTATCATAATAATCTCCAAACATGTACCCCCATAATTTACCCGAATTGGGGCTACCAGCTTTAAAAGCTGAATCTGAATTTACTGTAAATTGGGCTTTGAGAGAAGTGCTGGAAAATAAAGCTAAACTAAAAAATAATGCAAAGAATAAAGGTTTTTTGTTTAGCATAGTTTGCTATTTTATTAGTGTGCAAACTAAGACATTACATATTACCAAATTGTTAATCACACATTAAGTTATTGTTATCAAATCAAAAACCATTATTTTAATAGAGCCAGTCAATGTGAGACTTTATGAATATTTCTTATAACTTATTGCTGCGCAACGATTTTACAGCTCCAAAATGGGTAAATATTCTTTCTTAATTTTTTTCTTGCTAAAAGTAAATCATCAGTCCTTATGTTTATCTGGTGACACCTCTTCTTCATAGATGGTTTCTTCAAGTTTCTTCTCTTCCTTATTGTTCTTTCTGATGGTAAAAATAATGATTGCAAGAGCAACCAGCCCTACAACAGCAATTATAACATAATTTATAGTCATTACTTAAGATTTAAAAAAGCTCATTTAAAATTTTTGGCGGTTAAATTCTTACCAGATAACCATTTGTAATTGAAATTGTTGCCACCGCTTAAATATAAAAAAGCCGAACATCCGTGCGGCTTCTTGTTTATCAACTAACCTAACCTCAAATATCAGCTGAAAGCCAAATATTTAACAATTCAAAAGTACTAATGGCATGTTAACTGCATGTAAATTAAAGATTATCAAAATACTTACTACCAGAAACCTAGATACGAGCCCAAGAGCCGCTTTAAATTTTACAATTTTTTTAACTTCTTTGTCAAAAACTCCCTCTACTTTACCCAGTGCTGTCCTATCCGGACGGGAGTCCTAATTTTTCTTGATAAAAATTAGCAAAACCGAGCATTTCTGCGAGCTCATGAACGCAAATAAAACAATAGGTGCTAATGAATAAACTCAAGGCTAGCTCCTCTTTGGGTAAAAATTCGCCAAGTTGTTTAGTATCGATGATTCGAGGCCTTACCGTTGTTTTTTCCCTGCCCGCGGCTGCGAATCCACTTCGCACGAGCAACCCCGATACTTCTCTGCAAGCAGCTTTAGGCGTTTTTTCTTCCAAACAGTCGCTAGGCCAATTCCACCAAGTGGCTATAGCGATTTCATTTTATCGAACTTTAAATAGCCGGATCTGAACGCTACTAAACTATTTTCATTTTAGTGTTAATTTTTTGTACATTTAATGTTAACAAAATGTTAACCAATTGAAAAATATAGCCATATACACCATTAGGGCAATCTTTTTTTTAACGATTGCATTTTGCTTCAACGCAAAAGCACAGATTTATAGCGTCGATTTTTATGATGGGGCTTTTAATTTTCAGGCGGATACTACGTTTAACATTCAATTTAACGATTCGCTCAGCAATCAATCTATCAAGCAATTTTACAATCGGCTCGCATCAAGCAATTACCAGCCTGTGTTGGCTCAGTTATCTGCATGCCAGAAAAAATACAAGCTAAATGATTGGCTTTATTATCAGCTCATTAGAAAAACAGTAGAGCAAATTAGTCCTAAAAAAGAGAATTATGCTCGCTATACGCTGTATAAATGGTTTTTGATGTGCAAATCTGGCTATGATGCAAGAATTGCGATAGGTAACAGGCAAATTATTTTTTACATTAGAAATGAAGAAGATATTTCTGACATTCCTTTCTTTCAAATCGAGCATAGAAAGTATACCTGCTTAAACTATCACGATTACGGAAAACTATTTCAGAAAGAAAACACTTATGTTCCGGTAAATATAACCGTTGCTGAAGCAAAACGAGCTTTCAGTTATAAAATAACAGAGATGCCCGAATTTAAACCCGAAGATTATGTGGTTAAGCAGTTAACCTTTGCTTATAAGAACAAAGCTTACCATTTTGAGATTAAGGTAAATAATGAAGTAGAAAATATATTTGCCAATTACCCTGGAGTAGACTTCGAAAGCTATTTTAACATTCCCTTGAGTAGAGAAACTTATCAATCGCTTATTCCAACCTTAAAACAAAATTTAAAGGGGATGAATAACAAAAAAGGGGTTGATTATTTGATGCGTTTTACCCGATACACCTTTCTTTACGAAAACGATGAAGACAATTTCGGGAAGGAAAAGCGACTGTCGCCAGAGCAAACTTTATCTTCAAAGTATAGCGATTGCGATGATAGAGTAGCGCTATTCTTCTACTTGGTAAAAGAAATCTACCATCTACCGATGATTGCAATGCTTTACCCTACACACATTACCATGGCTGTGCAATTTAAAAAACCCATCGGCAATGCCATTTACTATAATGGGAAGGCATATAGCGTTTGCGAGCCTACGCCTCAAAAAGAAAACCTTAAAATCGGAACACTTTCCGCCTCGCTCAAAAATCAAAAATATCAAATAGTTTACGCATACCAACCGTAAAAATTAACTTTTTGATTATCAATGCAAATAATGCTAAATTTAAGGTTGTTAACATAACGATAATATTGGCAAATTCTTTTAATAGTTATCTTTGAGGTTGGTCAAATTTATTTAAAATGAAGAAACAGACATCGAAATCAAAAAAAGCTGTAGAAGCTAAAAAACTGAAGAAAGAATTAGCATTGAAGTTGCAAACGGTATTTTCTGAAACCGTATCGGGCTACGGAAAAGCAAAAAAAGCGACAGCTATTATAGAGAATTTTGCAAAAAAATTAGCTAAAAAAGTAGCGTTAAAACGAGTTAAGCTAACAGAATCACTTGTTGAAGATTTAAAGAGCGAAACAACCGAAACAAAAAAGCTGAGCAAAGCGAAAGCTAATCCAGCAAAAAAATAGTTTTTTTGATAGAAAAGCCGAAGCATTAAATGCTTCGGCTTTTCTATTAACTCTTTATTTTAAATTGTCTTCTCTATGAGGAAAGGTTGAAATTTGCAAACAACATACTTAAAATCATTGGTGTAAAACACAAAAAAAAGCCGAACATCCGTTCGACTTTTACTAACTATTATCAATTTAACTACTTCACTTTTTCAGGAAAATTTAATTGGCATCATAATGGTAAGCATAGAACGCAATTTGAGTGTTGTATAGACCATCATTGATGTCCGCATCACTTGAAAGATAAACCTGTATCGGAGCATTCTTGTGGCTACATTTATAAACAGGTATCGTACCCGAAACCTGAGTGTTAAATGCATAAAATGCTACAATAGAACTTTCCAGTTGATAACTATATCCGGGAAATGGAGTAGGAGATATGGATGTATTTGGTGAGTAAAAAAATATTTCACTTGGATCTCCCTGGCCGCCAGTAGATTGATCTATAACTTTATATTTATACTGATAAATGGGAACAGCTCCTAGTCGACTTACAGAATTTACACTTGTATAAGCTTTAAAATCTATACCACCGTAGTTCCAACCGAATGGAGTTGCATAACTATTTTGTAGTTGAAAAATATCTTGATATTTATTATTGCCTTTGTGGGAGACTAAGTAAATGGGCATTTTAACTGGCAAAGGGCTTACATTGATAGTATTGTAAACAGTCGATAACATAAAATAATTAGGACTATAGTTCGGCTGCCAATTATTGGCAGCATCTTTATACCTGTATTTAATGCGAATTTGTGAATCCTTTAAGCTTTCAGGAATCGCTATTTTGACAACATTATTTGCGGAAGGCCCACTTGCGGGATCTTCGTTGTAATAAGCTAACCAAGGGCCATCAAATTGCGAGGAAGTTATATTAATTACCTTTAGGTTAGTTTCGATATTATTCAAAACTGCGTAGATAGTCACCTCCATCTGTACATTTTCATAACCAGAAGGAGAGTATGCTCTTGAAGCGCCTATGGTTGCTAAAAACTCGGTAGATCCATTATCATATACCTTTATTTTGCCACTTTGTAGAAAATTTGATCCTACACTAAAAGTAGTTAGTTCGGGATTCGCGAATGCGAAACGTGCCGAACTGCTAAAAATCAATATTAAAAAAAAAAGCTTTCTCATAGTTATTTTGTTTCTTGTGTTAATTTATACTCATTTGCCTTATTATATTCTTCTTGAACTCGCGAATAAGCCTGTCTAACAGGTGTATTTGGAATGGTAAATTCACTTTTATTTACATCAAACGTGACACTGTCTTTTGGAACTCCCAGGCTCCAAGCAAAAAAAGACAAGACTTTTTCATAATCTTTTTTTGTCTCCTTAGTATTTTCAATTTTCGGTGTTTCTACACCATCTTTTTTCTTACAACTTGTAATGGTTGCAGACATTAAAACCCCAACTATTGAGATTTTAAATAGGGACATATTTAAATTTTTCATGAAACAAATGTATTAACTCAGATATTAGGATATCATTACGAAATGATTAAGCATTGATACACAAAAAGGCTAAATTCAAGCTTTACCACCATCAGCTAATATTGTCGTTCTGGTTAAGCATGGCGTGTCAGCTTCTCAAAAAGCCCAGCCTTTATGGGAAAGCCCCTCATTAAAGCTGAAAGAATTTACGACATATTCGAAATTACTAGTAGAACACAAAAAAAAAGCCGAACATCCGTTCGGCTTTTACTAACTATTATCAATGCTAACTATTTTGTAATTTTTGGAGAGGCTAATATTAGGCGCTTTGGCTTTGCCTAACTTTTCCCTAAAGCGCTGTTACTAAAAAGCTGCACCAGTAGTAGCAGCAGAACCACCTTTAACTGTAAAGTTAGGAGCAGTTAAGCTAAAAGGCGAATTTAACAAAGCTGCAGCAGCAGTTTCATCAATTATTGTATTTCCTTTAGAGGTTAAATACTGTTTCAATAAATCTGCACTGGTGAATGAAGGTGTATTACCATCAGCTACAACATCTTTTCCCGCCGTAAAAGACTGATAAATATTGTTTTTTATTAATGATGTACCATCTGTTAAAGCATCGCCAGTTTCTTTATCGCGTATATCAGCACCCCATTTAAAACCAAGAAAAAGCGAGTTGGCCAATATCATTTTCGAACCTCTTCTCCAAAGATTTGCATATTGATGATGCTCATCAACAGCTACATTTCCAGGCCCAATCAAGGTCATGTTCGAAATTAATGGACGAGTTCTTGGACTAGAATCAAAAACTTTCTCTGAGTTATCTGACTCAATACCATTCGACTGGCCTTTCTGATCTGCCAACGCTGGGTCTCTTTGACCAACTAAAAATTGCAATTTACCTGAAAATCCATTGTCAAAATCGAAAACATCATCCACGTTCGCAATCGAAACTAAATGCTTTGCATTTACCGTACCGCCAAACCATTCATAAGAATCATCGCCAGAATAAGAAACTTGCACATAATCTATTGTGGTGCCCGAACCAACCGAACCAAAGGTAATGCCGTTGATTTCGTTGTCGGTAGTGTATGCAATCCCTGGGAATTCTACCCGCACATATTTCAACGTTCCAGAATTATCGGCAGGATCTGTACCGCCATGGTTTCCTTCAGGTTCTGTTAATCCACCTTCTATTAAGCCTTTACCACCGGGGATGTTATTTATCGATTTACCTAAAAGGATAATTCCGCCCCAATCGCCGGGCGCTCTAACCCCAACCGCTTGGTTTGAAGTAAATACAATCGGTTTTGCAGCAGTTCCTTCTGCAATTAATTTACTTCCACGGGTTACAACCAATGTGCCTTTTGAAACTTTATCACCACGAATAACAGTTCCGGCAGGAATGGTTAATGTAACGCCATCCTTTACGTAAACAAAGCCGACCAATTTGTAAACCTTAGTTGCATCGAGCGTTCTGTTTGCATCTATTGTGCCCTGCAAAATTTCAGTTGCATCTGCGTAGACTGTTACTTTAGGTGTAAAATTAGTCCAGCTAGCGGTCCAATCTGTAGAACCAAATGCTCCTTTGTAAGAAACTTTTTCAAAAAATGCATTTGCTAATGTTTCGTTAGAATCTTGTTTTGGTGGATCGATCACGGGAGTAGTCCCCTTTTTACAACTCGAAACTACTGAAGCACCGGCAACTAGAACTGCCAATAAGCTTAAATTTAAATTGTTTTTCATTTTCCTTTTCCTTTTTAATTATTGTTCAAAGATACTTTTGGTATATTAAGCCTAAATAAACTCAATATTAAATAATAGATATTAGTGTTAAAAAATTGTTGAGTTATTTGAATTTATAAGAAAGCGTTAGTGATATGGTAGAACCAAATCTATCGGCAATATTAATGTTGTCGGTATTTTTATCAAAACTTGCATTTGGATCAGAACCTTTAACTTTTTGATAGAAATAAGCCTTATTATTAAATATATCGCTGTAGTTTACTTTTATTTCTCCCCTAGATTTGGCAAATTTTTGTGAAACCTGTAGATCCAGAATATTTCTAGAATATTCGTAAATATCTGGATCTTCTACATTACCAATCGCCCAAATTCGTGGGCCTACCCTATTATACAATAATGTTACACCTGTAGAATTTTCCTTGGCTGAAGCGTAAGATAGGCCTGCATTAATTAGATATGGAGACTGACCTTGTAGTGGTCTTGTGCCCTGAGCGTTAACTAATGTAGAAACTTGGACTTTTGATTTGATGTAGGAACCATTAACATTAAATGTGAAGTTTTTATAATCATCACCTATAAATTTTAATGATTTTCTTAATTCGAGCTCTACTCCATAAACGGTTGCAGATGCAGAGTTTGCATAACTTAACGACCTTCCAGAGTTGCCTACTTGCAAAGTTTGTTCTATAGGAGAATCAAAATACTTGTAGAAGGTTGATATAGAAAAAGTTTCTCCAGAGGCAGGATAGATTGCATAGCCCAAATCTATGTTCGTAGTTTTAGATTGCTTTAAGTCCGCATTACCTCTAACGTTAACATTTTTATTAAAATCGTAAAAAGGAAACGGTGCCAATTCTCTAAACTCTGCTCTGCCTACCGTTTGCGACCCTGATAAGCGTAGGTTTGCCTTGTCGTTTAAATTGTAAATCAAATTTGCTGAAGGGAGTAAATTTGTGGCAGTAGTATCTATGTTTACGGCCTTACCGTTATCTTCACTGGTTAAAGATAATTTATAAGATTCTAGTCTTGCACCAATACCCAACCTTAATTTCTCTGTCAAATACCCATCAAACATCACATAGCCCGCATTTAAAAAAGAGTTGGCCTGATATTCATCTCCCCCATTAGTAATCTCACCCAGTACAAAACCGTTAGGATGAATGTTTTGAGGATCGAAAATCTGATCTTGCGGAAGAGTTAATAATGAGGTATCGAAATTTCCATCTCTAATAAACCCTAATGATCGTGCATTAAAAGATCTTTCGCGATATTGCGAAAAATAGCCTGCCTTAATTTTATTATTATCTTTAAATAAGTCAATAGGAAAAGTTACATTAAATGCACCGCCATAAGCATTTTCAGTCAAAATAGAGGAGAAATTACCAGCAAGACCCAAGTCAACAGACCCTGGTTGAACCGATGCAATGCCATCCTTAGAATAATCCATACGTTTATAGCCAGGTTCCTTTCTATCTGTATTCGCGAAGTTTAAATTCCAGTCTATTTTTATCTTGCTTTCGGTAGAAAGCAAATGTTCGCCTGTTAGTTGACTTGATAGTAATGAACGTTGAAGCAAATAGTCACCGGTTCTAATGAATTCACTACCTGCATCATCTACGCCAGCGCGATACGTAAACTGATTTTCTAAAACCTTGTTATATAAATTCTTTAATGAAATTTTGTTATTTCCCCAAGAATAAGCAAAATTAGCAAGTGCGCCGATACTGGTGTTATAATTGTACATATCATCATGGAAAACATCTTTAAGTGCCTGGCCAGAATAGGCTTTTTGATCACTTGTTTTTAGCCTTTGATCATATCTGTAGGTTAATGACAATACAGTACCGAACTTGGATTGATTTTCGAATATTTTACTAGTCCCATAATTCAATTGAAAATTTGGAGTTAACGTTGATTTACTTGGACTATAGCCCCAGTTATTCTTAAATAATCTAGAAAGCGCAAAAGCCTCACTCGCACCATTTGGCAAGGCACGGTAAACTTTAGCCGACGGGAAACCTGCCGGAATGTTTCTGTCTTTATTATAAAATCCAAAAACCTCATTACCACCTTTTGGCGATGAAAGAAAGTTTTTAAAAGTAGACTGTGTGTTGTACGACGTTCCTAACGAAGCATTAAAAAACGTATTGACGGGAAAATCCTTGGTTGTTATCTGAACAACTCCTCCAGAAAAATCTGCAGGAATATCTGCAGAGGCAGTTTTATTAATCACAATGGCATCTATTAAATTAGATGGGAGAATATCAAACGAGAATGCTCTTTTATCTACCTCTGTATTCGGAAGCACTGAGTTGTTTAACATTGCAGAATTATATCTGTCTGATAATCCACGAACAATAACGAATTTATTATCTTGGATACTTGCTCCACTTACTCTTTTTAAAACCTCAGAAGTATTACGATCCGGACTTTTTTTGATTAATTCTGCCGATATACCGCTCGAAATGCTGATGCTTGATTTTTGAATGGCGTATAGCGTATTAATAGATTCTCTATTTGCGCTTCCAGTAATTACCACTTCGTTCAAATTCTGAGAACTCGCTTCGCTTAGTAAAACATCTAAATTGGTAGAAGTGTTATCTTTTACTTCTATATCTGTAATGTTTTTAGTTGTATAACCTACAAAAGAGGTTTCGATAGTATATTTACCAGATCCCAAACCCGAAATAACATACCTACCCTCAATATCGGTAGAAGTTCCTTTTTTTGTTCCAAAAATTTTAACCGTAACGCCGATTAGAGTTTCTCCCGTTTTTTGATCAGATACTTTACCAGAAATCTTTCCTGTTTGTGCATAACTTTTTAAGCCTGTGCTAATTAGCAGGAAAATAATTGCAAGCAATTTGAGTGTTGTTTTTGTTTTCAATTTGTGTGGTTTTTAAATTCACACAAAAGTATTACGCCAATGTTAGGTGTATGTTACCTAAAAATTAAGGTTAGTTTACGCTAGGGTTAATTTAATGTAAACAATAACCTGCATTACAGTAGTTGAAGGTGGTTAACTAGCAGGTGGATAGGCGCTTTCTCCATTAATGAACAAATGCCTCACTTCTTTAGTTTTAGAACTTGCCTTCTTAACTGGCGTTAACAAAGTCTCAATTCTATTCGGGAGGGTGTGGCTGCGGCACGGAGAATATCGTTGCCAGAATTGAAAGCGCGACCCGAGCGTTGCGCCATGCGGGGAAAGGGTAACGCCGAAATTATAAATAAACCGAGTTCGATAAATGAACAAGTCGTTCATTACATTTAAGATTGTTTCTAAACCGATTTTAACACCCCGCCCTTTGTACCAATGTCATAAAGTTAAGGAAAAATCTACCGAATGGTGTCATCCTGAACTTCCCGAATGGTCGGGACAAGTAGTCGAAGGATAACTATTTTGGAGGTTCTTGAGAGGCCTTAGACAAGCTACCATTGACGTTATTTATAATCAACTAATTATCACAAGATTATGATGTTATCTGGCTTCTATCATTCCTCCATTCAGCCAAAAACGACCTTCGCTAGAGCTGACGCTGTCCTATCCGGACGGGAGCCCTACTTTTTTCTTGACAAAAAAGTAGCAAAAACTCAAGGCTGGCACCTCTTTGGGTAAAAATTCGCCAAGCTGTTTTACATCGATGCTTCGAGGCCTCCGCTTGCTCATAACCTCGCGCGGCTGCGAATCCTCTTCTTAGCTGCAAAGTGTCCGGCTTCTGCAAGCAGCTTCTGGCGTTTTTTCCTCCAAACTGCTGCTAGGCCGGTCGTAGCGAGATGGCTATAGCGCGTTAAAAAACGTCATTTATATTGATTTACATGAAATATATTAAACCTCAGACTGACAGTAATTTAGTTTAACTTTATGACATTACCCTTTGGGTAACCCTCTAAACGAGGGGAATTACCAGCGCCATTCCTCTCTTTGAGTGGTCGTAGACAGGGATGTTAAAACAAGACCTAATATTTCAACCCTAATTTAATGCAGATGAAATGCAGCAGCCAGATGGGGCCGATTAGCAAAAACCTCAAGTCGTCTAAAAATGAAGGCTTTTTACCTTCTATTTTATGGCCAATAAACTGGCCTATCCATGCCACCACAAAAATTACTGCGTAAATGATATATGCGCTGTTGCTTCCCAAACCGACTAAAAGTTCTATTTGTACAATGACGTAACTCATAATACCTATAACCCAAATCATTAAAAAGGCCAAAAGCGGCGACAGCGTGAAGTAATAATAAAGTGTAAAGGCGATCAATATAGATGCCCAATTAAAGAAGCCGTTGTAGCGCCCAATAAATTCTAAATGCGGAAAAGGGATGTTCCAAACCAGTCCCAATAAACTAAAAACAATCAGCGGCACACAAACCCAATGGATCAACTCATTGGTGTGGTTGTTGTGGCTTTCTTCGTATTTATCAAAATAAACATCTACAGGACGCTTAGGTTCGATAATTTTAGGTTGCTTTTTCATAGTTAACTTGATGAAAAATATAAATGGGAAACAATATATTTAAACCATACGCATATGCTAGCACTCTGGTAGTTTATAATAATCTATTACGTTCCTCTTTAAAAGTAAACACAGCGACACCAAAAAGATGCGCTGTGTTTTAATGCTAATTATAAATATTCCTATCTCTTATTTGGCAAATGCAACGGATCTGGTTTCTCTAATTACCGTTACCTTAATTTGGCCTGGATAGGTCATTTCGGTCTGAATTCTCGTTGAAATATCTGCAGCTAAAAGTTCTGCTTGGGCATCTGTAATGCGTTCGCTTTCTACAATTACCCTTAATTCTCTACCCGCCTGTATGGCAAATGTTTTTTCTACACCAGGATAAGAAAGGGCTAAAGCTTCTAAATCTTTTAAGCGTTTAATGTAACTTTCTACCACTTCTCTACGTGCACCTGGTCTAGCGCCAGAAATAGAATCGCATGCCTGCACAATAGGAGAGATCATCGAAGTCATTTCTATTTCGTCATGGTGAGCACCAATGGCATTGCAAATTTCTGGATGTTCTTTATATTTTTCTGCAAGCTGCATGCCTAAAATTGCGTGTGGCAATTCTGGGTTGTCATCTGGCACCTTACCAATATCATGCAATAATCCTGCTCTCTTGGCCATTTTTGCATTTAAGCCAAGTTCTGAAGCCATAGTTGCACAGAAATTTGCAACTTCTCTGCTGTGTTGCAATAAATTTTGTCCGTAAGAAGAACGGTACCGCATACGCCCTACCATCCTAATTAATTCTGGATGCAGGCCGTGTATACCTAAATCTATTACCGTACGCTCGCCAATTTCTACAATCTCATCTTCGATCTGCTTTTTGGTTTTGGCTACAATTTCTTCAATCCTAGCGGGATGAATTCTCCCGTCTGTAACCAAACGGTGCAATGCTAACCGTGCAATCTCTCTCCTAACGGGGTCAAAACCAGAAAGAATAATGGCCTCTGGCGTATCATCTACAATAATTTCTATACCTGTAGCGGCTTCTAACGCTCTAATGTTTCTTCCTTCCCTACCAATAACGCGGCCTTTAATTTCATCACTTTCTATATGAAAAACAGAAACCGAATTTTCAATTGCCATTTCTGTAGCTGTACGCTGAATGGTCTGTATCACCACTTTCTTGGCCTCTTTATTGGCGGTCAGCTTTGCTTCGTCTACAATATCTTTAACCTGCATCATGGCTTGTGTGCGGGCTTCTTGCTTTAAATTTTCTACAAGTTGTTCTTTGGCTGCCTCGGCAGAAAGTCCAGCGATGGTTTCCAACTGTTTTAAATGTTGGTTTTTTAGCACTTCTACTTCTTCTTGCTTCTTTATGGCAACATCTGTTTGTCGTTCTAAATTGGCTTTTTGTTTATCTAATTCTTGTTCCTTTTTATTAAAGTTCTCCATGCGCTGATTCACCGATTGCTCCTTTTGCTTCATGGTGTTCTCGCGCTGGTTAATGGTATTATTCTTTGCGTTTACCTCTTTTTCATGTTCTTGCTTTAAATAAAGGTATTTTTCTTTTGCCTCTAAAAGTTGATTCTTTTTAAGCAACTCTGCATTATTCTCTGCATCTTTTAAAATCTTCTTTACTTTGGTCTGGGCTGCTATTTCTTGCTTCTTAAACAAACCTCTCAGCAGGAATCTTCCCACCAAAACACCAACCACCAGGCCGGCCAATACGTATAAAACTATTTCCATTTTTTGTTTTTAAATAAAAAAACCGCAGGTAATCTTATAAGTTCCATCAATTTAAACCTCAACTAAGCATAGTTAGGATTTAAGCCATTTTCAGGTGCTAAAAGCAGATGAAATACGCCCTCTTAACCCTATAGATATTGAAGTGTTAAGTTTAAAAAATTTGAAACTCAAAAACTAGCTGCGGCTATATTTTTGTACCAATTATCTGTTTGAATGGACAAACGGAACATTACCCTTTAACTAAGGCAATCTATCCAAAATCCAACCAAACTATAAAGAACGAACCTTATTTTGAAAAAAAATCATTTAATAAAACATCCAACTCCTCTACCTTATCGGCCACTGCGGTATCTTGATTTTGCACCTTGTTTTCTGTTCTCAATACCGCTGTTGCGTAATGCAACAATGCCATACTAAGCAGATCTTGTTTATCTCTGACCGCATAATTTTCTTGGTATTCTTTTATGCGCTCATTAATCATCTTCGCCGCCCGCCTCACAATTTCTTCCTCTTCCGTGTTTACCTTAAGCGGATAAATACGATCGGAAATGGTTATTTTAATAGAGATTTCTCCCATTTATTAGCTTAGTTTCTGTTTTGCTTCGCTCACTTATTTTTTAAGCAAAGCGATACTTCTATCAATCTCCCGCACAAAATCGTTAATTTTTTGCTTAATATCAAGAGATTTCTCGTTGTTTCCCTCAATACTTTTAGCCAATTTCAACACCCTCATCTTCTCGTCTAAGTCTTTGCACTTATCCTTGGAGGTGGTAAGCGCAACGTTCAACGATTGATTTTCGAGTTTTAACAAATCATTTTCTTCTTGCAATGCAGCACATAACTCGATTAACCGAGTTGTTTTATCTAAAATGCTTTCTAACTGTATTGCAACCGAGCTCATGAATTTCTTTCTAAAAATACGAATTTAAATCTTATTTCCTAATTTCTGCCCCTGCTTGCTGTTCAAAATTTTTAATCAGGTTTTGCATTACCGCCTCTATCTGGTTATCACTCAGGGTTTGCGCCTCATCTTGTAGGATAAAATAAAGTGCATAAGACTTTTTGCCTTCAGGCAATTTGTTGCCCTCATACACATCAAAAACGCCAACTTCCTTAATAAATTTCTTATCTGTTTTAAAAGCGATGGTTTTTAAACTTTCGAAAGTGATGTTTTTATCTATCAACAAGGAAAGATCTCTTCTAACTTGAGGAAATTTATTAACCTCTTTATTTATAACCTTATTTTTTTTGATGATGTTCAATAAAACATCCCAATCAAAATCTGCATAAAAAACTTCTGCATGTACACCTGCCAATTTCCTATCGCTCTGCGTGGCAGCACCAAGTTTTACCAACATCTGCTGGCCTCTAAAATATTTTAGGCCATATACAAATTCTTCGTCCTCTAATGTGTCTGTTTGATAACTTGCGACGCCCAACCTACTCAACAAACCATCTACCGCTGCTTTTAAATTATAAAATGAGCTTGCCTTACTGTCTTGGTTCCACTGTTCAGTTTCTTTACTCCCGGTTATCAACAACAACAATCGCTGGTTTTCTACATAACCATCGTTTTTTGTCTGATACGTTTTTCCAAACTCGAAAAATTTTAAGTTTGGATTCTTTCTGTTTTGGTTATACGCAACACTTTCTAATGCGGGCATCAAAAGGCTTTGGCGCATCACGCTTAAATCGTTGCTGAGTGGGTTTAAAATATGCACCGCAGCATCTATATTTTTAGAATATGCAGGTTTTGTTAGCGAGTTGCACATAATCTCTGCAAATCCATTCGCACTAAGCAAATCTGCTATGGTATTGTTGGTGTTTTCTTTGTCGGGCTTAATTCCATACCCAAGCGAAGCATTTATTTTGGTTGGAATAGGAATGTTGTTGTACCCGTAAATGCGCAACACTTCTTCTATAACATCAACCTCTCTGGTAACATCTACCTTGTAAGGCGGCACACTTAGGGCTAGTGTTTCTACATCCATTTCCTTTGCGCCAATGCCCAAGGCTACGATTATTTCTTTTATTTCATCTTTAGAAATATCAACGCCAATAAGCTTGTTGATGTTTTGATACTTTACCTCAAATTCGAAATCTTTTATAACCGCTGGATAAATATCTGAAATCGAAGAGGATATTTTGCCTCCTGCGAGTTCCTTTATCAGCATTGCTGCAATTTTTAAGGCATCTACGGTAATATTTGGATCGGCGCCGCGCTCGTACCTAAAAGACGCGTCGGTTTTTAAGCCATGTCTTTTTGATGTTTTGCGTACAGAAACCGAATTGAAATATGCGCTTTCTAGAAAAATAGTTTTTGTATCTGCATCTACGCCAGAAGACTTTCCGCCGAATACGCCAGCGATACACATAGGTTCGTCATTGTTGCAAATCATTAAATCGGCGTCGCTCAATTTTCGCTCTACACCATCTAGGGTTGTAAACAACGTACCTTCGGCCAATTTTTTCACCATCACTTTTCCACTGGTAATTTTAGCAGCATCAAAAGCGTGCAAAGGCTGACCGAAACCATGCAACACAAAATTGGTTACATCTACCACGTTGTTTATCGGACGAAGTCCAATTACCTTAAGCCTATCTTGAAGCCAAGCCGGAGAATCTTGAACTTTTATCCCCGATATGGTAATGCTGCTGTAGCGTGGGCAGGCAGTTGCATCTTCTACTGAAACAGGAATAACTAGCGATTCATCATCAACTTTAAACGTGGAGATGTCGGGCATTTTATGAGCGCTGCGAAAATAAGCACCTAAATCTCTGGCAACGCCTAAGTGCGAAGCGGCATCTGCCCTATTTGGCGTCAAGCCAATCTCAAAAACAAAATCGTCTTCCAAATCGAAAAAATCTTTTGCCAAAACGCCTACTTTTGCATCGGCAGGCAATACCATAATTCCATTGTGAGATTTGCCCAGGCCAATTTCATCTTCAGCACAGATCATTCCGAAGGACACTTCTCCTCTAATTTTGGCCTCTTTAATTTTAAAAGGTTCTCCAGAAAGCGGATAAACGGTACTGCCAACGGGCGCCACCACTACTTTTTGACCAGCAGCAACATTTGGAGCACCGCAAACAATTTGAAAAGGATTTTCGGCGCCTAAATTTACGGTGGTAATATTTAATTTATCAGCATTTGGGTGAGGCACACATGTTAATACCTCGCCAATTACCAAACCCTGCAAACCACCAATAATGGCTTGCACTTTTTCCAAACTTTCTACTTCTAAGCCAATGTCGGTTAAAATGAGTGATAATTCGTTAGCAGTTTTATGTATGGTGATGAATTCTTTTAACCAGTTGTAAGATATTTTCATTTAGTATATGGAGTAGCAAGTATGGAGTAGCAAGTATCAAGACCTAAATCTAGTTGATACTCTATTTTATAAAATGCAAAGATATTGTTTATCGCGCAAAGCGGAAAGTTATACAAGAAATCTTAGTAGAAAACCTATCTAGTGTCTATATGGAGGTTGGACATGATAATTGCACAAGCTCCCGCACCGATTACAAGCAAAATTACAGACGCAATAAGCAACCTTAAACCTAGTTTTGTCGATTGGTTTTTAACAGAGCTCACAATAACGTGTACTAAGCCTACAACAAATAGTAAAACTACGATAACCCAATAAAGTACAAATAATTCCATATTATCAATTAACCACGCTTAAAGCCGCACACGCTCTGCTCCAATTACAACCATAATTACTGAAGCAATAATAAATTGAATTCCAGACTTAATCGGCTTTTTTTGAAACCAATTAATAAAAATGACGATAATACCTGCGATAAAAATCCCTAAAATTGCCACACCATAAAAAAAGAAAAATGCAATCATATCACATATTAGAAATTAATAATGCGCAGGCACCGGCACCAATTACAACCAGCACAACAGATGCTATTATCATCATAACCCCAATTTTAACAGGCTCATTTCTGGTAGATTTGACAATGATGGTAACAATTCCTCCAACAAATAAAGCAACTATTGCCAGCCCGTATAAATACAATAACCCATCCATATCAATTCATCTCTAACTTTTCTCTTATCTCATCAATTTTATTATCCCGATAAAAAATATTCATTGTCTCAAACGGAACCATCTTATATTTATCGCTTACAATGTGAACGCATGATTTTTTAACCGCTCGCACATCAAAATCTAGGGGATCCATAAAATTCATAATGATGATGCGGAAAAGGTTGTCGTAACTCAGGTTATCAGACTGTACCCTGGGCAAACAACACATCAATTCTCCAAAGGTATCTTCGGCACAATCTACAGAAACACCGGTGCTAAACAGATTGATCATGTGCTCTCTAAGCTTTTCATCATGTTCAAAAACGATGGTGTTTTTAGAATTATTAAGTAAATCCTCAGGGTTAATCAAATGCGTCATAGGCACTACTTCATCACCAATCTTTAATGCATAAGCCATACAAAGCGCATCGGGGTTACAAGGTACCGGTATTAAATCTTGAGGTGTAAAAGTTGGGTATTGCTCGTAAATTTTTCTACGCACTTCTGTTAGTGTAATTCTGCCCTGTTGATCATTATAATCGTCGTTTCTGCCAGCAACTTGCGTGGGCTGAAATGTTACCCCTCTAACACAGCGCTGTTTTAAGGCATAATCTAATATATCGCCAAGTTCGTGGTCATTCAAACCTTTTTGTAGCGTTACCACCAATGTGGTAGAAACATTAAACTGGTTTAGGTGATCGATGGCTTTCTTCCGAACTTCTGTTAAATCTTCGCCACGCAACTTGGTTAAAACCTCTGCACTAAAACTATCGAACTGCAAATAAATCTCGAAATCGGGCATGTAGGCAGCCAATTTCTCTACAAACTTTATATCCTTCGCAATTCTAATTCCATTGGTATTTACCATTAAATGTTTAATGGGTTTGGTTTTGGCGATGTCTAAAATTTTAAAGAAATCTGGATGAACGGTTGGTTCGCCACCAGAAAGCTGAACCACATCTGGCTCGCCTTCGTTGGCCACTACCACATCCATCATCCGCTCAATTTCTTCTAATGTTCTATGCCTGCCATAGGTTGGAGACGACATGGCGTAACAAGTTGGACAAGCGAGGTTGCAACGATCTGTTACTTCGATAACTGTAAGACAAGAATGCTGTTCGTGATCGGTACAAAGCCCACAATCGTAAGGGCAGCCATAATGTACCTTGGTATTAAACTTAAGGGGCATTTCTGACTGCTTGTTGTAGTTTCTAATTTGCTTATAATACTCAACGTCGTCGGCAATCATCACTTTACTATCGCCATGCGTTTTACATCTTTTAAGCATAAAAACTTTCTCATCTTGAAAAACGATTTTTGCATCGCAGAGCATTAAACACTCGGGACAAAGACTTTTGGTATAATCGTAATAAATGTAATCTCTGGTATTGGCCATAGGGCAAGTTAGGTAAAAACTCGTTTAAATATCCTGATGATGAACTTATAATAATAGATAAAAATAAATATCGCCGACCAATGGATGCTGCTTAAATTTAAGAATAAAGATTGGTAGGGCTTTAAAAATTCTATAAGAAAACGAAAGAGAAAATAAAGCAACATAAACAATTTAAAACGATCTCCATTAATAAGGTTTTTGTTTTTAAGCGCCCTGAACAGAAGAAAAAGAGCGATCAAGAAAACCATTTCATAAAGCATGATGGGATGTCTCATTAAGCCATCACCCAAATCCATTCCCAAAAATGAAGAAGTAGGAATGCCATAAGTTGGCTCATCAATTCCCATCGAAAAACAGCCAATTCGACCAATAAATAAAGCAACCAAGATGGGAATGACGTAAATATCTCCGGAAGCAATGGTTACGCCGATCATCTTTTTTACTAATTCAACGCCAAATAAACCGACCAACAAACCGCCTATTATGGTTTTACTTTGGTAAAGCACCGCAAAAGTTAGGTGATGCACCACCTCCGGCGTTTCTAATACCGCCACCACCCTCGAGCCAATCAACGCGCCTAGCATTGCACCTAGCAAAATCCACAATCTATTCTCATCAGAAATTGGATCGACAATCCCTTTCTTCAAATAATAGTAAACCCTAATTCCTACAATAAACGCAAGGGTTTCGAACAAGTAATGGTAATGATAGTGTTGCCCAAAAAGCTCGAACTTAAATGGAAACGGAGCGTGTGATTGCAAATTCTTCTATTTAAAAAACAGTTCGACAAATACTGGCAAATGGTCTGAAAAATAACGTTGGTTTTTACTGTCAGACAGCACCGCAAATTTCTCTACCTTAAACCCTTTGTTCACAAAAACATAATCTATTCTATCTTTCAGCGGACTATCAAATTTAAAGTTGTTGAAAGTGCCTTCTGGGCCATAAGGCGGCTCTTTGGAAAGTTCTTTGGCATCGCTTAAAAAAGATTTTATCGTGGCGATTGCTTCCGTTTCTGGCGTCACGTTTAAATCTCCTGTAAAAACAACGGGCAGTTTCGGCGCTATTTCTTGTATTTTTTGTTTGATGAGCTTTGCAGATTCTATCCTAGCTTGCACGCCAATATGATCGTAATGTGTGTTGAAAACCAGGAATTCCTTTTTGTTTAACTTGTCATACAATTTAACCCAAGTGCAAATACGCTCTAAAGCGGCATCCCAACCTTTAGAAGGAACATTTGGCGTAAGCGATAGCCAAAAATGGCCACCATCTTTTTCAACAAACCGATCCTTATCAAAGTAAATGGCAGAAAATTCGCCTTTGCGTTTTCCATCATCGCGGCCAACGCCTTCTGCTTTAAAATTAGAATTTTCTAACAACTGATCAAATTGTAAGGCAAGTGCTTCTTGAACACATAAAATATCTGCGTCGTGAAATTTTACGAGTGCTTTAACATTCTCCTTTCTGTTTGGCCAAGCATTAATTCCATCAGCCGGGTTATTGTACCGAATGTTATAGGTAATAATTTTAATAGGTGTTTGGGCAATTGAGTTAAAGCCAAGCGCTAAAAGCACCATTAAAATAGCAGTATTTTTAATCATTTTGTAGTTGGTTTATATTAGGCATTAAATCAAATCTTCATCTCTATAACTATAATACTTGTTTCCAGCAAAAATAAGATGATCTACAATGTACAAGTAAAGCAATTTACCCGCCTCCACCAAATTTTTTGTCAATCTGTTGTCTGCTTCGCTTGGGGTGAGGTTACCAGAAGGATGGTTATGCGCCAGCACAATGCCAGCTGCATTTTTTTCTAAGGCGATGTGGAATATAATTTTTGGATCGGCCACCGTACCCGCCTGTCCGCCTTTGCTAATTAGGTATTTGCCCAATATGCCATTTGCCCTGTTTAACAGTATAATCCAAAATTCTTCGTGGTTTAAATCTGCAAAAACGTGATTTAGGTAATTAAAAATGTCTTTGGAGCTTGAGATTTTCACAATGTTCTCGGCATCCGTTTCCTTTCTTCTTAAACCTAGTTCCAATGCGGCTATGATAGAGATAGCCTTTGCCTCGCCAATTCCTTTAAAATTAGAAAGATCGGCAATGCTTGCTTTCCCCAATTTGGTTAAGTTATTATCGTAGAAAGATAAAATCCGTTTGCTTAGGTCTACTGCCGATTCTGTAACGTTGCCCGAGCCGATCAATATGGCAACAAGTTCTGCATTGGTTAAATGCCTGCGACCATGCAGTAAAAGCTTTTCTCGTGGCCTGTCTTCTTCTGCCCAAAATTTGATACCTAGTTTTTGCCCGTATTCTTCCATTTTTACAAATAAAAAGCGACGCCAAGGAAAAGGCGTCGCTTCTAATATCGGTAAAAATTTATTAATACGTTCTGCTGTTTTTTCTGAGCCTGCAGAAAACAAGGGGTTGCATCTTAAAAAAACATCTTTCATAAAAAAAAACGCCACAGAGAATATCTGCAGCGTTTCTAATATCGGTAGAAGAATCTTAGCTCAAAGCGTTAACAAACTTTGTTAACTTCGATTTGTTGTTTGCAGCCTTATTTTTGTGGATTACATTTTTCTTAGCTAAACGATCTAGCATAGAAACAACCTTTGGCAAAAGTTCTGATGCAGATTTTTTATCTTCAGAAGCACGCAACCTTTTAATGAAGGTACGAGTGGTTTTTGCCTGATATCTATTACGTAAGCGCTTTGTAGCGTTTGCTCTAATTCTTTTTAATGACGATTTATGGTTTGCCATGCTCTTTAGCCTTTTATTTTATCTTAATTACCCGTTCTTATCGGGGCTGCAAATATATGATTTATGTTTTTAAATTACAAAATCTTTTCAGTTTTTAATTTCAAAGAAATGGTCAAGTTTTTTCGGTTAACACAGCCTTCTTCCTTCGCATGTTTTTTATTTGCCCCATGTGTACTGTCGGAACTGTGTCTCCCAATAATTTGCCCCATGGCTTCAGTCCCTCCACACGGTCGAAAACAATTTTTAAAACGGCTATAAAAGGTATTGATAAAAACATGCCCGAAATACCCCAAAGGGCTGCTCCCATTAAAACAATTACGATGGAAATTAACGCATTTATTTGCACTTTGGACGAAACAATCCTCGGAACCAAAATATTGTTATCAATAAATTGTATCAATGCGTAAGCACCAACAATTAAAAGCTGCGTAGTAAAGCCGTCTTTTGTTAAAGTTGCCATTAACACCGGGAGCGCAATAGCAATTATGCCACCGATGTAAGGTAAAAGATTGAGTATTGCTCCAATTACACCAATTAAAATCGCATTTGGAACGCCAAGAATAAGTAATGCGCTTGAATTTAAAACCGCTACAATAGCAGTTTCTATCAACAAACCGACAATATAACTCTGAATGGCCGACTTGGTTTCGCCAAGTATCTCGGCAACTTTCTTTTTATTTTCTTCTGAAAATACTTCGTATAAAAAATTGAGAATTAGGTTTTTATAAAGCATGATTAAAAACGTATAAACAGGGATCAGAAAAACTACACTGAGCACCGCTAACACGCCGGTTAATGTCTGACCGATCATCGCTTTGCTGTTATTTATGGCATCGTTCAAAATCTGAACCTGTTTTTTTGTTGACAACCCAAATTGATGTCGTAACCAAGTTTGGATGGTATGGAGTAATTCGCCAAATTTCTGCTTTATCGCATCGAAATCATCGAAAAAGTGAGAAACTTGCCAGGATAGGAAATAAATTAATGCTACCAACACAACAATGGCAATAAGCATTGTAAACGCAATAGCAATCACCAAAGGAAATTTCCGTTGAAAGCGATTGCAGAGCGGATTTAATAAAATTGCAATAAGCAATGCAAATGATAAGGGAACCAAAATATCCTGAAGAACATTTAGAATAAAACAAGCAATTATAATCCCCAGTAAAATTATGGGCGCCTTAATGTAAAATGGATATTTCTGTATCATGACAAATTGGAAGAAACAAATATAATTAAGAAAAGTTAAGTTATGCTTTTTGACGACAATTTTAAGAAACTAACTAGCGAATACTTAAGTTAGCGATATAAAAATATTACTTTTGATGAAAACCCCCTATCTAGTGAGAAAGAGAATAGCCATTTTTGCATCGGGTTCTGGTTCTAATGCCCAAAAGCTAATGGAACATTTTAAGCATAGCGATGATGCTGAGGTTTCGTTGGTGCTTACCAATAACGCCGATGCCTACGTACTACAACGTGCAGATAATTTTGAAATTCCGAGCCATATATTCGATAGAAACGAGCTGTACAACACAGAGAATGTGTTGATACTGCTTAAAAATTTGGACATAGACTTTATTGTTTTGGCTGGTTTTTTATGGTTGATGCCAGAAAATATCATCAACACTTATCCCGGTAGGATAATAAATATACACCCTGCTATTTTACCAAAATTTGGCGGCAAAGGCATGTATGGCGATAAGGTGCACCGTGCCGTTTTAGAAGGTAAAGAGAGCGAAGGTGGAATCACCATTCATTACGTGAACAACCAATACGACGAAGGCGAGTACATTTATCAGGCTAAATACAAGATAGAAGCTAACGATACTTTGGAGGTTGTAAAATTTAAAGGCCAACAATTGGAACACCTACATTATCCGCGGGTTGTGGAAAGCTTGGTTAAGAAACTGAAAAAATAAGGCGGTATGCCTTTACAGATGGCTACCATTTACCTAAGTACATGACAAAAATTGTATTATGTTGATATCTAGCTTATTGAATCCAGAGAGCAAACATTCCGAGAGATGATCTAACCCATATCTGAATA